>JBJOLD010000038.1:0-3205 GCA_046045765.1 Pseudomonadota bacterium
TGAGCAGATGCTCAAGCAGTTCATCAAGATGGTGCATCCGCGTGGCATATTTAAGCCCAGCCCGCGCATCATCATTTGTGTGCCTTGCGGATCTACCCAGGTGGAGCGCCGTGCCATTCGCGAATCTGCACTGGGTGCAGGTGCCAGTGACGTGTATTTGATCGAAGAGCCCATGGCGGCTGCCATTGGTGCGGGTTTGCCGGTGTCAGAGGCCAGTGGCTCCATGGTGGTGGACATTGGTGGTGGTACTACCGAAGTCGGTGTCATCTCTCTGGGCGGTATGGTCTACAAAGGCAGTGTTCGTGTGGGTGGCGACAAGTTCGACGAAGCCATCATCAACTACATCCGCCGCAACTACGGCATGTTGATTGGCGAACCCACAGCAGAGGCTATCAAGAAGCAAATTGGTTCAGCCTTTCCTGGCTCTGAAGTCAAAGAAATGGAAGTTCGCGGTCGCAATCTGTCTGAAGGCGTACCACGCAGCTTTACCATATCCAGCAACGAAATTCTGGAAGCGCTGACAGATCCGTTGAACAACATCGTGTCTGCCGTTAAAAATGCGCTGGAGCAAACTCCCCCGGAATTGGGCGCTGACATTGCTGAGCGCGGCATGATGCTCACCGGTGGTGGCGCGTTGTTGCGCGACCTGGATCGCTTGCTGGCTGAAGAAACCGGCTTGCCCGTGTTGGTGGCCGAGGAGCCACTGACGTGCGTGGTGCGCGGTTGCGGCATTGCGTTGGAACAAATGGAGCGTTTAGGCTCTATTTTTACCAGCGAATAATCGTTAGATACAGCGATGCCACTCGGTACGCTGGAAAGTAATCCCCCCCCTTTCTTTCGACAGGGCCCTTCGGCCCTGTCGAAGTTGGCCGTTTGCAGTGCATTGGCCGTGTTTTTGATGGTCGCCGATGCACGCTTTAAAGTCATGCAGCCCATGCGTATGGCGCTGGCTGCCGTGCTCTATCCCGTGCAGTGGGTAGCCTTGCAGCCAGTGTTACTCGTGGAGGGCGGGGGTGCGTATTTTTCATCTTTACGTTCCGCGCAATTGGCAAAAGACGACGCCTTCAAAAAGCTGGGCTTGCAGTCCCAGCGCGCCAACCAAGTGGAACAACTCGCCTTGGAAAATACGCGGCTTCGCAATCTGTTGAGCCTGCAAGAGCGTTTGCAAAGTACGGGCATTGCAGCCCAGGTCTTGTATGACGCCGCAGATCCCTACACACGCAAGGTAGTGATCGACAAAGGGATCACTGCAAAGATCGCGTTGGGCTCTCCGGTGCTTGACGAGTCGGGCGTTATCGGGCAAGTGACACGGGTTTACCCAACGGTAAGCGAAGTGACCCTGCTGACAGACCGCGACCATGCCATTCCAGTACTCAACACCCGCACGGGTGCGCGTGGCGTGGCATACGGGGATAACTCGACGCATGCTGATGCGATGGAGTTGCGATTTATGGCTGCGAATGCAGACGTTATGGTGGGTGACTTGCTTACCACCAGCGGTGTAGATGGTGTGTATCCACCGGGATTGCCGGTGGCCCGCGTTGAAAAAGTAGACCGAAAGGTGGACGCAATTTTTGCGCGCATTTACTGTATTCCGCTAGGTTTGGTGGCGGGAGCCAGCCATGTCTTGGTGTTGGAGCCGTTGACGTCGCAGATTGCGCAGCGACCCGCAACTGACCCCGCGCCCTTAGTGGCTAAACGCAGGACACGCAAATGAGCGTTATCGGTCTATATGGGAGTCCATCATGATCATGCGGCCCGGTCAGCAATTGCTGTTGCCAGCAAGTCCATTGTTTATTTGGAGCAGTTTAGTAGTTGCGCTGTTGCTCAACATGTTTCAAAACATGGGGCTTTGGGGGCGTGTTGCTTGGGCACCTGATGTGTTGGCGGTTGTATTGGTATTTTGGAGCGTGCACCAGCCGCTGCGCGTTGGGATTGTTGCAGCCTTCGTTTTTGGCTTACTCATGGATGTTCATCAAGGTGGTTTGCTGGGGCAGCATGCCCTGGCGTACACCGTGCTGAGTTTTTTTGCGATCACGATACACCGGCGCTTATTGTGGTTTTCAGTGCCGTCGCAAGCGGCACAAGTGCTGCCACTTTTTTTTGCATCCCATGCGGTTGAGTTGATCGTTCGCATGATTGGCGGCGGAATTTTCCCAGGGTGGTGGATTGTGCTTGCTCCATTTTTAGAGGCCGCACTTTGGCCTGTTGCCAGCATCATATTGCTGGCACCCCAGCGGCGAGCACCTGATCCCGATGCAAACCGCCCTTTGTAACGCGGCCGCCCTATGACGGAGTTGCGTAACGTTGAGATGGACCTGTCCCGGTTTCGTACCCGGGTATTTGTGGTCAGTGTGGTGGTGGTGTTCTGCTTTTTGTTGTTGGCTATGCGGCTGGTCTATTTGCAGGTTTGGCGTCATGATGATTTGCGTGCCCAAGCCGAGAGCAACCGGACGTCCATTGTGCCTATCGTGCCCAATCGGGGGCTGATATTGGACCGCAATGGCATTGTGCTTGCCAGCAATTACTCAGCCTATACGTTAGAGATTACGCCCTCCAAAAGTGGCGAAGTTGAGCAAACGATTGAAGAGCTTTCCCAGTTCATTGACATCACCGCACGTGACAAGCGCCGATTCAAAAAGCTCATGGACGAATCTAAGAGTTTTGAGTCAGTACCCATTCGTACACGCCTTACCGATACCGAGGTGGCCCGGTTTTCGGCACAGCGCTTTCGCTTTCCTGGGGTGGAAATTAATGCGCGACTTTTTCGCAGCTACCCCTACGGCGAATTGGCGAGCCACGTTATTGGCTACATCGGGCGCATTAATCGGGCTGAAAAAGAAAGAATAGACGATAGTGACGACCAGGCGAATTACCGTGGCACCGAGTACATCGGCAAGCTGGGGGTGGAGCAAAGTTTTGAGGCGCAGTTGCACGGCATCACCGGCGTGGAGCGGGTAGAAACTTCTGCAGGCGGGCGGGCTGTGCGCAAACTGGCAAGCACGCCGTCGACGCCGGGCAACGTTGTGGTTTTGTCAATCGACATCAAACTGCAAAAACTGGTTGAAGACATGTTTGGTGATCGACGTGGTGCGTTGGTAGCGTTAGATCCCAAGACCGGCGAGGTGTTGAGTTTTGTAAGCAAGCCGACTTTTGACTCCAATCTGTTTGTCGAAGGTATTGACCAAGAAAACTGGCAAATGCT
>JBJOLD010000106.1:0-3674 GCA_046045765.1 Pseudomonadota bacterium
GCTTGGTCTCTTTGCAGAGATGGAGCGTGCTTGGGATGAAAAATCTGGAGCAAGGCGCGGTAACAACCTCCCGATCGCTACTGACCTCATCGCGTGTTTGCGCAAGATTTTTGCAGCACAAGTTCCCGAGCTGCCGCCAGCCCACCAAGCTAGCCGAATTCTCTTCCAACCAAAAAGCTCAGGCCACCAAGGGCTCTTGCTGCATTTGCTCGATCTGCTCTTGCAGCAGTTGCACCTGCTCATGCCAGTAGGCGCTGGTGCCAAAGTGCGGAAAAGCGATCGGAAAAGCCGGATCGTCCCAGCGGCGTGCCAACCAGGCGCTGTAGTGGATCAGGCGCAGGGTACGCAGGGGCTCGATCAGGGCCAGCTCGCGGCGGTCAAACGGGCGAAACTGCTCGTAGCCGTCCAGCAGTGCCGACAGCTGCTGCGTACGCTGGCGCCGGTCGCCCGACAGCAGCATCCACAGGTCTTGCACCGCCGGGCCGCTGCGGGCATCGTCCAGGTCGACAAAATGCGGCCCTGCGGCCTGGGCCGTGCTGCCTTCGGGGGTCCACAGAATATTGCCGGGGTGGCAGTCGCCATGCAGACGAATCTGCTGGATGCCTTGCATTTCGGGGTCAAATTGGCCTCCAGCCAAGGCGGGATATGCGCAAGCAGCTACTAAGTTTATAGCGGATTGGTAAGCATCTTGCCACGCGCCTTTGACTTCGGGGGCCACTATGCCGTGCTGGGTCAGCCAATCGCAGGACTCGGTGCCAAAGGTCTGCACATTCAAGGCGGGCCGCACGGCAAAGGGCCGGGCCGCGCCCACGCTGTGGATGCGCGCCAAAAATCTGCCAATCCATTCCAGCGTGTCCAGGTCTTCCAGCTCGGGTCTGCGCCCGCCCTTGCGCGGGCTGATGCTGTAGCGAAAGCCGTGCGCGTGGTGCAAGGTCTGGCCGTTCAAAGCGATCGGGGCGGCCAGGGGGATTTCGGCGGCGGCCAGCTCGGCGGCAAAACTGTGCTCTTCCAATATCTGCGCATCACTCCAGCGCGCCGGCCGGTAAAACTTGGCCACCACGGCTTCATCGCCCGCCTGACCGGTGGGATGTTCCACATGCGCCAAGTACACCCGGTTTTCGTAGCTGGACAAAGTCATCAAGCGCCCGTCACAGCGCACTCCGGCCGCCTCCAGGGCATCCAGGACAATGTCGGGGGTCAGAGTTTCGAAGGCGTGGGGCGTTGAGCCCAATACAGTATTGCGCAGACTGCTATGCATTGTGTAGCGACACCATATGCCCCGTACGGGCATCTGCGTCACCGGCCAGCACCTGGGCATAGACCTGCTGGGCCGCTGGCGCACCGTGGTGGTGCACAACCTGTAGCCAAGGCGGGCTGCCGCTGGCCGCCCGCTGGACAAAAGCGTGCCAGGCGTTCACCAGATTGGCAGCAAACTGGGCTGGACCCAGGTCAGTGCGGCGCTTGACGATCTGGGCGGGTGCAAAAAACAGTGTGGCTTTGGGGCCGGGCAGGTCTTTGCCGCTGCCCAACTGCTGCACATGGGTGCCGCCAATCGAGCAGCTGTAGGCCAGCTGGGTAAACCGGGTGTGAATGGCGCGTCGCAGGTCGGCATTGCCCGCAAAGTCGACATACACCACAGGCGTGTCGGCGGCCACCTCGCCCAGCTGCTCGTAGCTGATGACGCGGTGGTAGCAGCCCAGGCTTTCACAAAATGCGCGGTTACGTTCAGAGGTCAGGCCAATCACCTGCAAGCCGCTGCGCATATGCATGTGGTGGGCGGTGCCGTAAGCAGTTTTGCTGGATGCGCTGGACAAAATGGCGGTTTTGGCACCAAAAAAGTCGTTGTCGGCAAAAAAATCATCAATCAAATACGAGGTGGTAAACAGCGGACGCAGCAAGGCCTGCAGGTCTTCGGTGGTCTGGCTATAAAACGGGTCGGCGCTGCTGCGCATGTACTGGTTGTAAACCGGGTGCAGGGCGCGGCGGTGCTCGGCCGCATCCATAAAGCTGCCCTCGGTCAGCTTGGCAGGAGACAGCACCGCATGCGTGGCAAACGGCCAGTAGCCATACAGGCGCTCGCCCACGGCCACGCCGGGGTGGCTGCTTTGCACCACGTTGCCAAAACCCCACACCGGAATGTTGCCCCAGCCGTCTTGCCCGCTGGGGAAAAACTGCCAGTACTGCATGGCATCGCCAAAAGCGGCGTAGGTAATGTTGTTGGCGGTAAAGGAAAACTTGTCCACCCGCACGCGAATTTGACCCTCTTGCAGGGGCACGTCGGCGGTGGTGGCGATCTGGGTGGTGTGCAGTGCGTCTTTGCGCACCAAAAGTTGGGTAGTCATGGCTAAAAAACTCAAGTAGGCATTAATCGGTCAATTTCTTGCTGCATGGCCCGGGTCAGTTGGGAGTACAGCTTGAGCTTGTCGGCGGTGTCGCGCAGCCGCTGGGCAATGCGTAAACTCACCGCCATCATCAGCTGGCCGCCAATGCGCGGCTCGTCGTTCATCAGCTCTTCCAGGGCTTGGCGGGTCAGCACCGCGCCGCGCACATCGGTGGTGGCGGTGCAGGTGGCCGAGCGGGGCTCACCGTCGACCAAGCCCATCTCGCCAATCAAACTGCCCGCGCCCA
This sequence comes from Pseudomonadota bacterium, assembly GCA_046045765.1. Lineage (GTDB taxonomy): Bacteria > Pseudomonadota > Gammaproteobacteria > Burkholderiales > Burkholderiaceae_C > Allorhodoferax. The sequence goes on from JBJOLD010000106.1 coordinate 2,629, forward strand.
GCACGTTGACGGTGACCGCCGAGGTGCGGCTGACCACAATGTTTTCTACCGTCACCTCGCCATCCAGCACCAGCAGCATGTAGCCGGTGTCGCGGGCATCGCCTTCTTTGATAAACACCGTGCCCATGGGGATTTTCCGCGGCTGCATATAACTAACGACCACTTTGGCCTCTTCAGTGCTCAGTTGCATCAACGCGGTGGGTGCGCACAGCAGCGTGGCTGCCAAATCGGCGCTTTCAGACCCTTGCAGCGCCTTCATGCGCTGGGTACTGGCATCTGCACTGCCGGTAATTTTGTCAAAGAGTTTGTTCAGCATGGTGAGGGATCGGGTGTTCGGCTCTCTAGTGTGCCTTAAAATACAAATACTTCAAGGAGCGTTGCAGCAACCGCCCCACCCACTGCCCAAGCTTTGCGCGGCTGGGCCGGATTGCCAGGCTTGGGGATTGATTCGTCAATGTAAGCAACCACGCTCACCCGTTAAGTTAAGAATATTTTCTACACTGGTGAGTTATGCCCTCTTTGTCGTCCGCCTCCGCCCACTCCTTGCCCGCCATGAAACTGTCGGGTTTAGAGCCCGTGTCCATTGGCGAGGGCAGCCTGTTTGTCAATATTGGCGAGCGTACCAACGTCACCGGCTCCAAAGCCTTTGCCCGGATGATTTTGAACGGCGAGTTTGAACAAGCCCTGGCCGTGGCCCGCCAGCAGGTAGAAAACGGTGCGCAGGTCATTGACATCAATATGGACGAGGCCATGCTGGACAGTAAGGCCGCCATGGTGCGGTTTTTGAACCTGATTGCCTCCGAACCCGATATTTCCCGCGTGCCGATCATGATCGACAGCTCTAAATGGGACGTGATTGAGGCCGGTCTGCGCTGCGTGCAGGGCAAATCCATCGTCAACTCCATCAGCATGAAAGAGGGCGTAGAGCCGTTTAAACACCAGGCCAAGCTGCTGCGCCGCTATGGCGCGGCCGCAGTGGTGATGGCTTTTGACGAAAAAGGCCAGGCCGATACCTATGAGCGCAAAACCGAGATTTGCGCACGCGC
>JBJOLD010000168.1:0-8557 GCA_046045765.1 Pseudomonadota bacterium
CTAATGCCGTGCCGTTACATCACATGAGAGCCCTGCTGGAAACGCTGGTCGCTCTGGATTCCGTAACCAAAAAAACTCCATTTCTGGAGAGTAATTTCCAATGAAATGCGAGATCATTGCCAACGTGACAGTGATGGGCTGCAAGAGTTTTAGTTTTTCTTTTTAAGGCAATACATGAGTGCAATTGTTGATATCGTCGGCCGCGAAATTCTCGACTCCCGTGGCAACCCCACGGTGGAGTGCGATGTTTTGCTGGAATCCGGAACCATGGGCCGTGCGGCCGTCCCCAGCGGAGCCTCCACCGGCTCGCGCGAAGCTATTGAGCTGCGCGATGGCGACAAAAAGCGTTATCTCGGCAAAGGCGTCTTGAAGGCGGTTGAGCACATCAACACCGAAATTTCCGAGGCTGTGCTGGGCCTGGATGCGTCTGAGCAAGCCTTCCTCGACAAGACTCTGATCGACCTCGATGGCACTGAAAACAAGAGCCGCCTGGGCGCCAACGCTATGCTGGCGGTGTCCATGGCCGTCGCCCGTGCAGCGGCTGAAGAGGCTGGCCTACCTCTGTACCGCTACTTTGGTGGCATGGGTGCGGTGCAAATGCCCGTGCCCATGATGAACGTGATCAACGGCGGCGAGCACGCCAACAACAACCTCGACTTGCAAGAGTTGATGATCATCCCCGTGGGCGCACCCAGCTTCCGTGAAGCCCTGCGCTGGGGTGCTGAAGTGTTCCACGCGCTGAAAAAAATCTTGCACGACAAAGGCATCAGTACGGCAGTCGGCGACGAAGGTGGCTTTGCCCCCAACGTGGCCAACCACGAAGCCGCGATTCAGATGATTCTGGAAGCCATCGACAAGGCAGGCTATGTGGCTGGTGAGCAAATTGCTTTGGGCCTGGACTGCGCTGCCTCCGAGTTTTACAAAGACGGCAAGTACCACCTTGAAGGCGAAGGCCTGGTGCTGTCGGCACAAGAGTGGACCGACATCCTCGCCACATGGGCCGACAAATACCCCATCATCAGTATCGAAGACGGCATGGCCGAAGGCGATTGGGATGGCTGGAAAATCTTGACTGACCGCCTGGGCAAGAAAGTGCAAATCGTGGGCGACGACCTGTTCGTCACCAACACCAAAATCTTGAAAGAAGGCATCGACAAAGGCATTGCCAATTCGATTCTGATCAAGATTAACCAGATCGGCACCCTGTCTGAAACCTTTGCCGCCATTGAGATGGCCAAGCGCGCCGGTTACACCGCTGTGATCAGCCACCGCTCGGGCGAAACCGAAGACTCCACCATCTCCGACATCGCAGTCGGTACCAACGCGGGCCAAATCAAGACCGGTTCCTTGAGCCGCTCCGACCGCATGGCCAAGTACAACCAGTTGCTGCGCATCGAAGAAGACTTGGGTGATGTGGCCTTCTACCCTGGCCGTGCGGCGTTCTACAACCTGAAGTAAACGGCCACCCCCCGCCATCCTGAACCATGACCCCACGGTTTATTCCATTTGCACTGATTGTGTTGCTGGTGGTTTTGCATGGGCAATTGTGGTTTGGCAGGGGGAGTATTCCGAGCGTTTCAAAAATGCAAGGTCAATTGACAGAGCAAAAAAGCAAAAACGCTCAGGCATCTGTTGCCAACGACCGCCTGTCCGCTGAGATTGCAGACCTAAGGGGCGGCCTTGAAATCATAGAGGAACGTGCTAGGGCTGAACTGGGCATGGTCAGAAACAACGAAATATTTGTGCAAATTGCCAAATAGACCAGTCGCCAGAAAAATCTTGCCGCTTCACATTGCGATAGTGGGTGCACCAGACACTGGAAAAGCAACGCTGGCACAGGCACTGATCAATGAAATTCGCACTTACAACGAACACTTGAAAGTGACCGTTGTTGACTGCACATCACTGATAGACACAATTTTCAGTGTTGACTTGGCTTTGCTCATTGGCGTTGATAGTCGAGACATCTCAAAAAGCCAAACTATTCATCATCAATTACGCACCGCTTTGGCGGTAAGCAATCTACCCTTTGCCGTTATTTATGGCGATGCACAAACACGCAAACAGTCAGCGCTTGATGCCATAGCCCATCATTTAAAGCGACCGATCGCTCGCAGCTCCCACGACACAGTTTGGAAGTGGGCTTGCGCAAATTGCGCCGATGCCCAATGCGAACACAGGTTATTTACCCAATTGCTACGAGCCAATTAGTACCTAGTGACGTTTGTCACCCGTTTGTACACGTTGCTGCGGCTCTGTAAAAAGTTGTGCGGCATCAATTGGGTCAAAGTGGTACTGCACACCACAGAACTCGCATGCCACTTCTATATCACCACGCTCCGCAATAATTTCCTCGGCTTCGTCAGCGCCTAACGCAACAATCATTTTTGCAACGCGCTCCCGGCTGCAATTGCACGCAAATTTGGGTGCAGTCTCGCCCACCAATGGCTCAAAGCGGGTCACCTGCTCTTCCCAAAAAAGTCGTCGCAAAATGGTTTCTACATCCAGAGAGAGCAACTCTTCAGGCTTCAAGCTACCGGCCAGCATAGCTATGCGGTTGTAGTTCTCGTTGAGCCCTATTTCGTCTTCGTTTTCTTGGGACACCATACTTCCCGCAAGGTTGCCAGCCCCCTCTAACGGCAGACGCTGAATCAGCAACCCGGCGGCCACCGTGTCGTTAGCTGCCAGCACCAACGTGGTGTCCAGTTGCTCGCTTTGCAGCATGTAATGCTCAAGCACCGCACTTAGTTTGTCGATAGGTTGGCCATGGTCGTTAAACAGAGGCACCACGCCTTGATAGGGCTGCTGACCCGGGAATTTGGTCTTGGGGTCAAGAGTGATTGCGCATCGACCCAGATTAGACGCGTTCACCATCATGCTCAAGCTTGCCGTCGGCGCCACCATCTCAGTAACCGTAGCCGTGGCACGCAATGACAGGTCAGGCTGCACCTCAACCACAGCCACTTTTACCGGGCCATCACCAAAAATCTGCAACACCAACGAGCCATCAAATTTAATATTGGACTGCATCAGCGCAGCGGCAGCGGTCATTTCACCCAGCATTTGTGCCACAGGTGGCGCGTAAGCACCTGACGTTGAGTTCGAGGCCCGGCGTCGTAATATTTCAACCCAGGCATCGGTAAGTCGAACCACCATGCCCCGCACGGGTAAACCATCAAACAAAAACTTGTGTAATTCAGACACCTCAACTCCCTTCAGTCTAATTTTTTCAACCCGGCCTTGAATCGGCGGGCGTTTTCTACATAGTGAACTGCACTCAAGATAAGGCCTTGCTGCTGCTCGGCACTGAGTTCACGCACGACTTTGGCTGGGCTCCCGATAATCATGGATCCATCCGGAAACTCTTTGCCCTCGGTGACCAGCGAGCCTGCGCCAACGATACAACCCTTGCCGATTTTTGCGCCATTGAGCACGATGGCACCTATACCGATTAGCGAGCCATCACCCACCGTGCACCCGTGCAACATCACCTGATGCCCCACCGTGACGTTGTCACCCAGCGTGAGCGGTTTTCCAACGTCAGCATGCAACACACTGGCATCCTGAATATTGGTGTTGCGTCCAATTCGAATGCACTCTGTGTCCCCACGAATAACAGCACCAAACCACACGCTAGCGTTTTCCCCCAGCTCTACATTGCCCATGACCTGTGCACTATCGGCAACCCACGTGTTAACACCCAAACGCGGCGCAACTTGGTCTAATTCATATATAGCCATGGTGACTCTCCAGACAAATTACGGGGCTTCAAATACCTAGAATTGTAGAGATGGAACTCCGCACACTTGCATTCGCCGCTTTTTGCTTGGCCAGCCCACAAGAGAAGGTTCAAGCGGTACTTCAGCTCAGCCAAAATCAGTCGGCTAAAGAGCTCAATACCAACACCACGTTTACAGCCCCAGACGACTATGGCCGTCCGACGTTGCCACGCCTGGTGCAGCCACACAATGTTGCCCGTCGATCGCCATTTACAGCAGAAGGCCACGCAGCCTTGATGCACTCCATTGCCCATATTGAATTCAATGCCGTCAATTTGGCACTTGACGCAATTTGGCGTTTTGCAGACCTGCCAACCCAGTATTACGTCGATTGGTTGCGTGTTGCCGCCGAAGAAGCCAAACACTTTGCACTGTTGCAGGATCATTTGCAGAGTGTGGGTTTCGCCTACGGTGACTTTGATGCCCACGATGGCCTATGGGCCGTGTGCGAAGCCACCCGCCACGACGTGGTTGCACGCATGGCGCTGGTGCCACGCACCATGGAGGCACGCGGCTTGGATGCAACGCCCATCATTCAAGCCAAGCTGCGCCGGGTAGGTACGCCCGATGCATTGCAGGCCATTGCTATTTTGGACGTCATTCTTGCGGACGAAGTGGGGCATGTTGCCATTGGTAATCATTGGTATTACTGGCTGTGTGAGCGCCAAGGCTTGAACCCTTTTGAGTTCTACGCGCAAGCCGCAATACAGCACCGGGCACCACGGCTGAAGCCCCCATTTAACATTCTGGCCAGGCGCCAAGCGGGCTTTACCGAAGCCGAGATCCAAGCGCTGCCAATCTAGTCGGTACGGCCGTTCTTCAAACTACCCCCTTGGGTGGTGCTGCGCATGCAACAGGGCAAGCCGCTGTCTGGCCACATGGGTATAAATCGTCGTCGTAGAAATATCGGCGTGGCCCAACAGCATTTGCACGGATCGCAAATCTGCGCCATGGTTGAGCAAGTGCGTAGCAAACGCATGGCGCAAAGTGTGTGGCGACATCGGCGTATGAATGCCCGCATGCTGTGCATACTTTTTAACCACCATCCAAAACATCACGCGCGACATGGCACTGCCGGCATGAATACCGCGCACCGTAACAAACAGGTCATCAGTTTGCTTGCCCGCCAACAGCTCATTGCGTGGCCCGGCCAGATATTGCCGCAGCCAACCGCCTGCGACTTCACCAAACGGCGTAAGTCGCTCTTTGCGGCCTTTGCCCATCACCTTCAGTACATGGTCATTCAGGCTGACATGAAAGACTTTCAGATCGACCAATTCACTCACACGCAGACCGCTGGCGTACATGAGTTCCAGCATCGTCCGGTCGCGCACACCCAGCGCCGTTGAAGTGTCAGGTGCATGAAGCAACGACTCCACCTGCGCTTCCGTCAACGTTTTGGGCAAGCGCAGCGCCTGTTTGGCGGGTTGCAGCTTTAATGTAGGGTCAATTGACAAGACCCCCTCACGCAGAGCCCACCGAAAGTACCGCTTAAACACCGTCAAGCGGCGATTGGCTGTGGTGGCTTTGGTGTCTACATGGCGCACGGCGAAATAAGCTTGCAAGTCTGGCTCGCGAGTGGCGTTCAGTGCACGGTTTTGCTCCGCAAGCCACACACTGAACAACGCCAGGTCACGCCGGTAAGCGGTTAGCGTATTTTTAGAAAGCCCTTCTTCCAGCCAGAGCGCATCAATAAATGCGTCTATCGCCGCATGGCTGGCTAGAGTGACGCTTGTCATTCCAAACGTAACTTGGCTGTCTCGACCACTTTTTTGTAGACTTCGTATTCCGCTTTGATTTGGGCCGCAAACTGCTCTGGCGTGTTACCGATGATCAGCGAGCCAGTGTCTTCAATCCGCTTTTTCACAGCGGGGTCTTCCAACACCTTGCGCACAGCGGCGTTAACTTTATCCACCACTTCTTTTGGCAGACCTTTGGGGCCGTAAATGCCATAAAAAGCCATGCGATTCACGGGCTCCAGCCCCACTTCTTTGAACGTGGGCACATTGGGCAGTTGCGGCAAGCGCTGTGGCGCAGCAATCACAATCGGCACAAGGCGGTTTTGCAAAATAAAGGGCAACGGCGAGGGCAAATTGTCAAACGTCATGGGCACCTGCCCGGCCACCACATCGTTCATGGCTGGGCCTGCGCCCCGGTAGGGTATGTGGGTGATAAATGTGCCGGTGATGCTCTTGAACAACTCGGTCTGCATATGGCCAATCGTGCCGGTACCCGATGTAGCGTAGGAGTACTTGCCCGGATTGCCTTTAAGTTCTGCCATAAACCCCTTGAAGTCTTTGGCAGGAAAGCTGGGGTGCACGGCAATGATGTTGGGTGTAGCCGCCACGTTGATGATGGGCGAAAAATCAGTCACCGGGTTGTACGGGTTTTTGGGGTTGATGGCCGGATTCGAAGCCACGGTCGACACGGTCGCCATGCCCAAAGAGTATCCATCGGGAATTGACTTTGCCGTGTCGTTGGCTCCGACTACACCACCACCACCGGCCTTGTTTTCCACAATCACGCTCTGACCCAGCGCTTTACCCAACGGCTCTGCAATCACCCGCGCAATGATGTCGGTGGTGCCGCCCGGCGCAAAAGGCACCTGCAGCTTGATAACCCTATTGGGATAGCCTTGGGCCATGCTTGCTCCAGATAGGGCCATAAGACTCAATGCGACGAGGGTGCGACGGTACATGGTGGGGAATCTCCTTGGAATGGGGTGGGTACAAAACAATTTAATACTACCCGCCCAGAGCGCATTTTCAGACCCGCATTTACCTAGGTGGAAACCCCCGAAGTTCAAAATTTCGCTGGTATTCTCCGCCAGTGAATTACGCACAACTACTCTTCCCCGATTTTTCCCTCATTCTGATTGGCTATCTGGTTTGCCGCTACACCGCCCTGAACCGCACGGTGTGGGAGCAGGTCGAGGCACTGGTGTACTTTTTGCTGTTTCCGGTGTTGCTGTTTCACTCAATTGTGAAAAGCCCACTCGATTTCAAAGCCACCTCAAGCTTGATTGGCGCAGGGTGGACGCTGGGTCTGACGGGTATCGGTTTGGCCTACGCCCTGCCCCACTTGCCATGGCTTGGCAAAACGATGTCGCGTCGCGACCACGCCGCCAGTGCACAAGTAGCCTTCCGGTTTAACTCATTTATTGGCCTGGCTCTGGCGGAACGCATCGCTGGCCCCCCGGGTTTACTGATGATTGCGGTGCTGATTGGCGTGTGTGTGCCGCTTTTTAATGTGGCGGCTGTGTGGCCCATGGCACGCCACGCCAAAAAAGGGTTTGTGGGCGAACTGGTGCGCAACCCACTCATCATTGCCACAGCTTCGGGACTGGCCGCCAATTTGATGGGCTTCAGCCTCCCAATTTGGATGGAGCCGACAGTGAGCCGGCTGGGTGCTGCATCGCTGGCCTTGGGGCTGATGGCTGCGGGAGCAGGCATGCAGCTGGGCGCATTGGCACGGGCCAAAACATTGGCCGTGTCGGTGCTGGCCATTCGCCACGCCGTTTTACCCCTGGCGGCCTGGGGGTTTTCACACCTGTTTGGACTATCGCCCCTGCAAACTACGGTGTTGTTGGCTTTCTCGGCATTGCCTACCGCATCCACCTGCTATGTGTTGGCGGCGCGCATGGGCTACGACGGCACCTACGTGGCGGCATTGGTCACGCTGTCTACGCTTTTAGGTATGTTGAGCCTGCCATTTGCTTTGGGTGTTTTACGATCTGTTAGCCCCTGACGGACCGCTGGGCCAGCGCCCACTGCACGTGCTCTTGCACCAGCAAGCTGGGTGAATCTGCATGCTGCTGCAGCGCCGCCAGCAAAGGCTGTGCTTGATCATCACTGGACACAGCTGCCAGAGCATTGCCCAGCGCAACCGCCACATTGCGCAGCCAGCGCTCATGCCCAATACGCCGTATGGGGCTGCCCTCTGTGCGCTGCAAAAACTCTGCCTCAGTCCAGCCCATCAGGCTCACCAGCCACACGCCAGTTAAACCGCTGCGCGGGTCAAAGTCGGGCAAAGCACTGCGCTTGGCAAACTTGTTCCACGGGCACACCAACTGGCAGTCGTCGCAGCCATAAATGCGGTTGCCTATCAGCGGGCGAAACTCCACCGGAATGGGGCCTGCATGCTCAATCGTCAGGTATGAAATGCAGCGCCGCGCGTCCAGCTTGTGGGGTGCGACGATGGCCTGCGTGGGGCACGCCGTAATGCAGGCCGTACACGCCCCGCAGTGGTCTTGCACCGGCTCGGTCGGTGGCAGAGCAATGTCGATATAAATTTCGCCTAAAAAAAACATCGAACCCGCATCGCGGTTCAGCAACAGCGTGTGCTTGCCGCGCCAGCCCTGCCCGCTGCGCGAGGCCAGCTCGGCCTCCAGCACCGGGGCCGAATCGGTAAACACCCGGTAGCCCATGGGCCCCACCAAGCTGGCGATTTGGTTGGCCAGTTTTTGCAGCCGGCTGCGCAGCACCTTGTGGTAATCCCGCCCCCGCGCATACAGCGACACCGTGCCCTCCATGGGGCGCTGCAGGCGGCTTAACTCCAACGTTTGCCAGTCGTCCAGGCTGTTGCGCGGCAGGTAATCCATGCGCACGGTGACCACACTCACGGTGCCCGGCACCAGCTCGGCCGGGCGGGCGCGCTTCATGCCGTGGCTGGCCATATAGGCCATATCGCCATGGAAACCCTGGGCCAGCCAGGCCTGCAATCCGGGCTCTGCCGACGATAAATCCACACCCGCCACGCCAATTTGGGAGAATCCCAGT
>JBJOLD010000195.1:0-3889 GCA_046045765.1 Pseudomonadota bacterium
GGTTGAACGCGATGTGGTCGCCGTGGCACATACATCACGGGGACGTACCTTGGTGCCGTGCTTTGCTGTGCTCGCCCTGGCACTTGGTGTACACAGCTCCGCGGCTGATCGAGTAGGAACCCCCATCTCTGGGGGCCCCTCTCACAGAACCGTACTTGTGCTGTTCACATACGGCTCTTCGGAACCAATGGGTTATCACCCCCATAGCTAGTCTTCGCGACCTCGATTATCCCCATGCCAGTTCCAATTGGGCTGGTATGGAGGCAACCATGCGCTGGGGATGGAGCCAATACTGCTGCACCAGTGACTTGAACCCGCGTGCATCCCAAAGGGAATTCCTCAGTGCCCTGTCTACTGGCGCGGTGTGGCTCAGCGCCCACCAAGACTTTCGTCCTGAATAGACGCTGCGCCACGCAGTCTTGGCCTTAATCCCCAACCCAATCAGCTTCTTGACGATGGTGCGTTTGCGTTTGCATTGCTTGAGCTCCACCGCCCGCAGTCGCCTGCGGATGTGGGCATCGAGTGCGCGCAATGTGTTTTCCACCTGCTCCGTGCAAACACCAAAGAAGCTCATCCATCCGGTCACGTACGTGTTGATCTTGGCGATGCACGCTTTGAGCGAGCCTCCCCATTTTCTTGGCGTGAGTTCCCGGATTTTGCTGTCGATACGTTCTTTCGTTCGTTTGGACAGCCCCACTTGTACGCTGTCGTCCAACGACTCTCGCCGCAGACTAAAGCCTAGAAAGTGGCGCTCCTGTGGTTGTGCCACAGCACTTTTGCCCGTGTTGACCTTCAGGCGTAGCCGCCTTTGGATGAAATCACTGACGCTGGCCATGACGCGTTGCCCGGCGCGTTCGCTTTTGACGTAAATATTGGCATCATCGGCGTAGCGCACGAAGCAGTGGCCTCGCTCTTGCAGCTCCCAGTCGAGCTCGTCCAGAACGATATTGCTGAGCAGTGGACTCAATGGGCCGCCTTGCGGCACCCCTTCGTCGTTGCTCACCACCACGCCATCGGGCATCACTATCTGCGCTTTGAGCATTTGTCCGATCAGACGCAGCACGCGTTTATCTTGCACTCGCCGTGCAAGCCGTGCCAGCAGTCGTTGATGGTGCACTTGGTTGAAGAAGTTCTCCAAATCCAAATCCACCACCCACTCGCGCCCTGTCTGTAGGTACTCTTGGGCTTGTTGTATGGCCGTATGGCAGCTTCGCTGGGGTCGAAACCCGTGACTGTTGGGGTGAAACGTGGGCTCGTACACTGGCTCCAGTGCCTGGCGTACGGCTTCTTGCACCATCCGGTCAATCACGTTGGGTATTCCCAGGCCTCTTTGCCCTCCTCCTGCTTTGGGTATCCACACGCGCCGGATGTCTCCGGGTTGGTAGTGTCCCTTGAGCAGGGCTTGGCTTAGTTTGGGCATGATGTCTGGCAAGTGCTGGCGCACTTGTTCGATGCTTTGCCGATCCGGCCCGGGTGCTCCCTTGTTTGCCGCTACTGCGTCAAACGCTTGCCACAATCGTTCAATCACTTCTTCCATGGTCGCTGCCTGTGCATTTTCTGACTTGGACTTTGACTTGGGCGGCTCGCGCGCTTGCGCCGGACTTGGGTGCCCAGCCCTTGCGCCGTTGCCGAGGGCTTGCGCTCTCTTGTCGGCTGTTTCAAAGTTCAGTTCGAGTTGCATTGACATTCATTCGACCGCAACCGCCTTCGCTCCCCCTCGGGCGCTATGCCGTTTGGGTTGTGACTGGCTTTCACCAGCCTTCTTGCTACTATGCGGTTGTCTGACTTCTGTTGGGCCAGTGGCCTTTCGTTCTTTCGTTCTACGGGTTAGCTTCGTACCACCATGGCACGAGCAGCCCAACAGATCTCTTCGGGTAAGACGTATAACAAACTTCGTGCCCATGTTGTCGCCAATACGCATGCAGCTTCCGACAGATTTAGGATTTCGCCACTAGGAGCTGGCTCATCCGCTGCACACGCCTTACGGCGCTTTACTTGCGTTCAACACATTCACGCACCTATGGCTTCTACCGCACATCCCCTCGCGGGCCTCTCAGCGTTTGGCATCCCTCTGATCGAGCCGTGGTATCCCACAGCAATGCACTTGCCTCTTCGGTGTTGGGTTCCCTCTGCCGAGGCCCCAGGTTTGGACTTTCACCTCCTGTTTGTTAGTCATGCCGAACACACTCCCCCGTGCTGGCCTAGGGCCAGCTACTCCTCCTTGATGCCGCTGCGCTAAATGCGCCATCGGCCTGATCTTGGCCCATCTTTGTCACTTTTAAGCCCCTTTTTACCTCCACCCTCTGGGAACCCGCATAAACAGTGGGATTGGTCAAAAAATTCTCTGTTGTGCCATAATATTTAAATAATCGAGATTTCCCCACTGAGTTTTTCGTCTACTATGTAGATATGTTTATCAGGCGCACCATCACCAACAACAAAAAGACTGAGCAGGCCTACTACACCTATCGGCTGGTGCAGGGCGTGCGCAGCGGCGGCGTGGTCAAACAAAGCACCTTGCTCAATCTGGGCAGCCAGTTTGACATTGCCCAGGCTGACTGGGCGTTGCTCGCCTCGCGCATAGAGGCCTTGCTACACGGCCAGACGCACTTGGCCTTGCAGGCGTTGCCTGAGAACGTCGAGGCCATGGCCCAGCGCTGCGCTGCCCAGCTCATAGCACGCGCAGCGGTGCTACCAGATGCAGCCCCCAGCAAGGGCGCAGAGCCCCAAGCGCCCGATCGCTTCCAGGAGGTAGACGTTGACTCCTTGGAGCTGGTACGTCCGCGCAGTGTGGGCGTTGAACACGCAGCTCTATCGGCCATACGCGCCTGTGGGTTGGAGGAGAAACTGGCCCAGTTAGGCCTGAACCGCCCCCAGATCGCCGCTGCCCTGGGCAACATCATTGGCCGCATGGCCCAGCCCGCCAGTGAGCTGGCCACCCATACCTGGCTGCAACAGCGCTCGGCCCTGGGCGAGCTGATAGGCTTTGACTTTGAGGCGATGGACTTGAACCGGCTGTACCGCTGCTCGGACGCGCTGTACAAACACCGAGAGGCGCTGCAAGCGCATCTGTTTGGTGCGGCCCAAAGCAGCTTTGGCTTTACCAGCAGCGCCGCTCTGTACGACCTGACCAATACCTACTTCGAGGGCGCAGTGGCCAAGGCACCCAAGGCGGCGCGCGGGCGCAGCAAAGAAAAACGCAGTGACTGCCCTTTGGTGACCCTGGCCATGGTGCTGGACGCCAGCGGCTTTGTGCGCAAGAGCCAAGTCTTTGCTGGCAACGCCAGCGAGCCCAAGACCTTGAAAGACATGCTGGGCCAACTGGCCGTGCCCAAAGGGGCGCCGGTGGTGATGGATGCGGGCATTGCGACCCAGGCCAATCTGAGCTGGCTGCGCCAAGAGGGGTATCACTACATCGTGGTATCACGCCAGCGCAAGCGCCAGTTTGATGCACAGCAGGCCGTTGAGGTGCGCACGGCGGGCGATCAGAGCATCCACATCCAGCGCGTGATGAACCAGGGCACGGGCGAGGCACAGCTGTACTGCCACTCCCCCAGCAGAGAGCTCAAAGAGCGGGCCATGGATGAGAGCAAGAGCAGCGCCTTTGTTGCCGCTTTGCAAAAGATAGCGGCTGCTTTGGGCACACCTGCGGGCATTAAAGCCATGGCCGATGTGATGCAGAGAGTTGGCCGCGCCAAGCAGCGCTATGCTGCGGCTGCGCAGCACTACCATGTGCAGGTGCAGGCCGATGACAGCGGCACCAATGCCACGGCCATCACCTGGGACAGGCGGGCCAAAGAGGGCAGCGCGGCGACGCATCCGGGGGTGTACTGCCTGCGCACCACCTTGGTCGATCTGGATGATGCTACGCTATGGCGTACCTACACGA
>JBJOLD010000242.1:0-6416 GCA_046045765.1 Pseudomonadota bacterium
TTACACAAGCAAACATAAAGATTTTTTGCATACAACAACTCGCCTAGCAGTCCATGCACCGCCTTTAAAAACTCATACAACGGCAAACCCGCAGTGGCGCGCTCAGCAATGCGAAAAAAAACGCCTTGCAGTCGTTCAAAGTCAACAGGTTCTGTGGCACCGGAAGGGGCTGTTGCAGAGGTATTCATTGGGGTGAATCACTGGGTCATATTGCGCAGCGACGCTTCAATGGCAGCGGCAGTAGCCAACGGTTTTTCCATAGGAAACAGGTGACTGCCATTGAGCATCATGATGCGGCTGCGGCACACTTTTTCTGTCATGGTCATGCCTACTTGCTGCATCTCTGCAGAGTCGCTGCCACCGATAAAGCTCACTGGGCATTTCAGCGGGTGGCGCGACAGCAGGCGGTCCAGGTTGTCCGGTAGGGTGTTGTAAAAACGAGTCTCAATATCGCGGTCGAACGCTAACACGCGCTTACTGTCCACTTCCAGCGTGCCATGGGTTACATAGTCCATTAGCACTTGGGGTTCCCAATTTGCAAACGCTTTTTTGTGCCGAAAATGCGCAAACGCTGCATCAATGCTGGGCCAGCTGTTGCGCCGGCGCCGGCTGACGGCACCGGGCGACACCGAGCCCACCAATTGGGTGGTCTTGATCACACCCAGCGCCTTGGAGCGCCAACCACCCAGCAATGGCGAGTCGATGAGCAGCACGCCCCTCGCGAGGTCGGGCCGTTTGGCAGCTGCCATCAAACTTAAAAAACCACCTAAAGAATGCCCCACTAGCCAGGCTGGTTCTCCCGATTTTTGTACCAATGGCTCTGCAAAATCAATCAGTTGCTGCACCACATGGGGCCAGTTGTCGCTGACGGGGTATTGCGTGTCGTGGCCGTATTTTTCAACGGCATTGACGGTGTAGCCACGTGCGCGCAGGTTCGCAAACAGAACCTGGTAAGTGCTGGCCGGAAAACTATTGGCGTGCGAGAAGATGATCAAATCAGTTTCTCATCAGGGGTGGTGATTTTGCGCAACGGCAGGCTTCGTGCAGAGGGCACCATTAGTGGCACCGTGGTGCTGCCGCCATCCCACATGGGGTCTTCAATGCTATCAAACACCTCGCGCAGCTTCTTGCCCCAGTTGTTATGCATCATTTGAAAATATGGGTTGTTTTCGTCAATGCACACCACTTTGTCAGTGCGAAATGCATTGGCTTCGTACACCACCATGTCCAGCGGCAAACCCACCGAGAGATTGGATTTGAGGGTGGAGTCCATCGACACCAGGGCGCATTTGGCTGCCTCGTCCAGTGGCGTGGTGGGGGTAATTACCCGGTCCAGCACGGGCTTGCCGTATTTGGATTCGCCCACTTGGAAGTAAGGCGTCTCTGGCGTGGCTTCAATAAAGTTGCCTGCGGAATACACCTGAAACAGGCGCATGCCTTCGCCCTGAATTTGCCCGCCAAAAATCAGCGACACATTGAAATCAACGCCTGCGCTTTTGAGGGATGCCCCATCGCGCTCTTGCACCCGGCGAATGGCAGAGCCCAATACCCGAGCAGCATCGAACATGCTCTGGGCATTCCAGATGGTGATTCCTTCGTCGCCATCCTTGTCTTTGAGTCTTTCTATCTGAAGGATTTCCCGAATCGACTGCGAAATGCTCAAGTTGCCTGCAGACAACAGCACCATGAAGCGGTCGTTGGGCTTCTCATAGACGATCATTTTGCGAAAGGTGCTGATCTGATCCAGACCGGCATTGGTACGAGAGTCTGAGAGAAACACCAGTCCGGCATTGAGTTTGATGGCGACGCAGTAGGTCATGAGCTTGGTTTCACTAGAAACCCTAGAGTGTAGCGGTGGGGGTGCCCTCTGCGAATGCCCGCCATGGAGTAGGCGCTTGCCTTGCCAACGCAATCCCCACCCAACTAAAAAGATGAATTTCCCGCTAAGATCCACGCATGTGTCGTTTGCTTGTCATTCTGCTGGTCATGCTGTTACCTCTGCGCGGTTGGAGCGCGGAACGCATGAGCATCCAGATGACTTTAAACCAGCCTGCGGTCGAAGCCGCCGGCATGCAGGTCCTCGCTAAGGGCATGCCTGCCGACTGCCCAATGTTGGGTCAACTGGTTTCGGAAGCCGAGAAGTCCTTCACCTCTTCTAAAAGCCATTCCGGTTGTCTGACCTGCCAGTTGTGCATGTCCCTGGCAGCGCAAGACATTTCATCCCCCAACTTACTGCCCTATGAACGGCACGTACCGCCGTTGTCTATCGCCGTCAGCTTTGTCAGCGCAGAGCTAACGCGCCAGGTCAAGCCACCCATCCTCTAGTCCTTACAGCACAAGTACGTCCGCAAAACGCGGGTTATTGATCGGGGCCATGCGCTCCACTGATAAGGAATGTCATGAAACATTGGATTTTGGCCGCCCCCGAACGGTTGGAGCACGCCCAGTGAGCCTTCTAAGCAACAAGTTACTGGGATGTATGGCGCTGCTAGTGACCATGCCGGTCTTCAGCGGTCCCATGGGATTCAAGGACAGCTGGATGGCGATGGGAGACTTCAGCCCCAATTGGCAAGAGACTTTTGCCAACTACGCCTTAACCCCCCGGGATGCCATAGGCGGGTCAACCCTCTACATGCGCTCCGACGATGAGACCAAGAGCCGCCAGCTGGCGGATGCTACCTATACCCGGCTGGTGAAGCGCTGGAATTTGCCACAAGCCCAAGCGAACATCTGGTTCGTGGGCGGTCTGGGCAATATGACCGGCAATGACTTCTCGGGCTCTAAGGCCATGGCGTCTCCCGGTGTCCAGGTGGACTACGAGACCACTCGCATCTATGTGTCGGCAACTGCAAGGCTCTACCGGGCGGAAGGCATTAACCACGACTATGCATCTGCTCGGCTGGGGTTTTCTTTTTACGAGGTGGACTACGACGAAACCCAGCCCTGGCTGGTTGTCGAAGTGCGGCGCATGAATGGCCTTTCGGACCGGACGGAAGTGACGCCCATGCTGCGTTTGATTCACAACCGTTACTTCGTGGAAGTGGGCATCAACAACGGCGCCCAAGGCCGCTTCAACTTTATGTATATTTTTTGAGGAATTCACCATGAACAAAGCAATTATTAGTTGGGTATTCGCGCTAGTAGCGTTGCCGTCTTTCGCCGCGACCAGCATCAAGGCCACCGTGAACGGCATGGTGTGTGCCTTTTGTGCCCAAGGCATTGAAAAACGCATCTCCAGCATGCCGGCTACCAAAGCTGTTTACGTAGATCTGAAGAAGAAAACCGTCGCTGTCGAAGCCAAGGAAGGTCAGACGCTCGATGGGAAGGCCATTACTTTAGAAATCACCGATGCCGGCTATGACGTTGTGAAACTGGAAACTGTGCAAAAAACGGTTGAGGAAATCAAGGCTGATATCAAGGGGCGCAAATGAGCGCGGACGGTATTGTCGAGTCCCGCCGCAGCTTCTGGACTTCGGTAGCGAGCCTGTTCGCCACATCCAGCACACTGGTGTGCTGCGCCATCCCTGCGCTGCTGGTCGCTATAGGCGCAGGGGCGGCCCTGTCGTCGCTGGTGTCGGTTTTTCCGCAGGTGGTTTGGCTCAGTGAGCATAAGGAAGGAGTCTTCGCCTCGGCTGGATTGATGATGGCGGGCAGCGGCGTCTTGCAGTGGCATAACCGGAATGCACCCTGTCCGACTGACCCAACGCTGCGGGATGCTTGCTTGAAAACTCGCAAACTGTCGTTCGTGGTGTATGCCGTTAGCGTTGCGCTCTATCTTGTTGGTGGATGGTTTGCATTTGTGCAACCCTGGCTAAGCGAGTAAGGCAAAGGAGGGCATCTTTCGGTGCCCGCTAGCGCAATCAGCTTTTCCCCGCCAGTGCCTTCAATTGGTACAGCGCCTCCAGCGCTTCACGCGGGCTCAAAATATCGGGGTTTATGGCTGCAAGCGCCGTATCAATTGCGTGAGCAGCTATTGTTTCTATAGCGGGTGGCGTTGCAAACAAATCCACTTGCGCTTTTGATCCGGCCGCTTGGGCTTCCAGAGCCTCCAGTGCATGGCGCGCATGGTTTAGCACGGCGGCGGGCATGCCCGCCAGGCGCGCCACCTGAATACCGTAGCTGCGGCTGGCGGGGCCGGGCTCGATGGCATGCAAAAACACAATGTCGCGCCCGGCCTCGGCTGCGCTCACGTGTACGTTTTGCGCCGCGTGGTGGGTGACCGGGAATTCGGTCAGCTCAAAGTAATGCGTGGCAAACAGCGTGAAGGCATGCGTTTTGTCGTGCAGCTGGGTGGCAATAGCCGACGCTAAGGCCAGGCCGTCAAACGTGCTGGTGCCCCGGCCAATTTCGTCCATCAACACCAGGCTGTGACGGGTGGCGCTGTGCAAAATTTGGGCGGCCTCGGTCATCTCCAGCATGAAGGTGGACTGGGCGTTGGCCAGATCGTCGGCGGCACCGATGCGGGTGTGAATGGCGTCAATAGGTCCCAGGCGGCAGACCTTGGCCGGCACGTAGCTGCCCATGCTGGCCAGCAGCACGATGAGGGCCACCTGCCGCATGTAGGTCGATTTACCGCCCATGTTCGGCCCGGTGATCATCTGCATGCGCGCCTTGGGGCCCAAATGGGTGTCGTTGGCAATGAAGTTGCCGCTGGATATTTCTGCCAGCCGGGCTTGCACCACCGGGTGGCGACCGGCCTCAATGTCAATGCACGGCTCTGCCACAAATTGCGGCGCATTCCAGTCGAGCGTGAGTGCGCGTTCGGTCAGCGCGCACAGGGCGTCCAGCGCCGCCAGCGCGCGGGCCACGCGGGTGAGCTGGGGGATGAAGGCCTGCAACTTGTCCAGCACCTGCTCAAACAGCCACTTTTCACGCGCCAAGGCACGCTCATTGGCGCTGAGGGCTTTGTCTTCAAAGGCTTTGAGCTCGGGCGTGATAAAGCGCTCGGCGTTTTTCAGGGTTTGGCGGCGGCGGTAGTCGTCCGGCACTTTGCCGATTTGGCCGGTGGTGACTTCAATGTAGAAGCCGTGCACTTTGTTGAATTGCACGCGCAGGTTGGCAATGCCGGTGCGCGCTTTTTCGCGCACTTCCAGGTCGAGTAAATAGGCGTCGCAGTTGGTTTGAATGCCGCGCAACTCGTCCAGCTCGGCGTCAAAGCCATTGGCAATCACACCGCCATCGCGCACCAGTGCGGCGGGCTCGGGGGCTATCGCAGCCTGCAACAAAAAAGCGCAATCGGCGGGGGGCCTTAGATGCTCACAAATATGAGCCAAATAGCCCTCTAGCCCGCGTAGGGATTGTGTGAGCAGCTCTGTTTTTTGTAGCGTCTGCACCAGCGCAACCAGCTCGCGCGGGCGCACTTGGCGCAGTGCGGTGCGGGCGGTAATGCGCTCTACATCGGCACAGCCCTTGAGCTGCTGGCGCAGGGTTTGCCATGCGTGGCCCTTGAGCGTACCAATGGCCAGCAGCCGGTGCTGCGCTTCGGTGCGGTCGCGCGCCGGCTCCAGCAGCCAGCTTTTGAGCATGCGGCTGCCCATGCCGGTCATGCAGGTGTCCAGCAGGCTGAACAGGGTGGGGGCGTCTTCGCCGCGCAGGGTTTGCACCAGTTCCAGGTTGCGCCGGGTGGTGGCGGGCAGGTCAATCAGTGCATCGTTGCGCTGCACCTGTACGCTGTGGATGTGGGTCAGGGCGCGGCCCTGGGTGTGTTCGGCATAGCCCAACAGGGCGGCGGCGGCGGCGTGGGCCAGGGTCAGGTCTTGGGCGTTCCACGTGCTCAGGCTGGCGGCTTGCAGCGCGTCGAGCAGCTTGCGTTGGCCCAGTGCGGATTCAAACTGCCATTCTGGCCGGGCCGTCAGGTACACGGCGCTGGTATGGCGCAGGCGTTTCAGCCGGTCTTCAAAGGTGGTGGTGCAGCCTGCGCTATACGCCAGCTCGCTGGGGGCAATGCGGCCCACCCAATCGGCCACTTCGTCGGGTGCGCATTCGGCCAAAAACACCACACCCTGCGTGACCGATAGCCACGCCAGCCCGCAGCGGTTGCGCGGGCCCTGGTGCACGGCCATCAGCATGGATTCAGACTTTTCGTTCAGCAGCTCGGCGTCGGTCAAGGTGCCGGGCGTGACCACTCGAACCACCTTGCGCACCACCGGGCCTTTGCTAGCGCCCACTTCGCCCACCTGTTCGCAAATTGCCACCGACTCGCCATGGCGAATCAGCTTGGCCAAGTAGCCTTCCATGGCATGAAAGGGTACGCCCGCCATCACTACCGGTTGGCCTGCAGACTGGCCGCGTTGGGTCAGGGTGATGTCCAGCAACCGCGCGGCTTTCTCCGCGTCGGCATAAAACATTTCGTAAAAATCTCCCATGCGGTAAAACAGCAAAGTATTCGGAAAATCCGCTTTTAAGGCCCAATATTG
>JBJOLD010000279.1:0-4333 GCA_046045765.1 Pseudomonadota bacterium
CTTGCAATTGTTCGGCAATGCGGGCAGCTTGCGGCCAGTCGCGCGTGCGCTCGTAGACTGCCAGTCTGGCCAAGCGGGCCTGGGGTTCATACCGGGTGCCTTCCAGCTTGGCCAAGGCATCTTCTGCGCGGTCGAGCAACCCCGCTTTTAGAAAATCCAATGACAAAGCATGCTGGGCGCGGTCACGCTCAGCTTGCTTCAAGTCCCCACGCGAGAGCAGGTGCTCGTGCACGCGCACGGCGCGGTCGTATTCGCCACGGCGGCGAAACAGGTTGCCCAGCGCAAAGTGCAGCTCGGAGGTGTCGGGGTCGTTTTGCACCGCCTCAATAAAGGCATCGATAGCCAAATCTTGTTGTTCATTGAGCAGATAGTTCAGCCCCTTGAAGTAGGCTTTGGGTGAACGGCGATTTTCGGCCCGCAATTGGCGCAGGTCTACGCGGGATGCCGCCCAGCCCAGCACAAAGGCCAGCGGCAGCCCCAACAATACCCAAGTCAGGTCAATATCCATAGCGTGTCCCAGTTATGCGCATGACGTGAGCGCGGGGGCGTTACAGTTGCACACGGTCAGGGCCGATGGTGCTTGGCATCTCTGCGCCATGCTGACGCAGCTTGCGCACGGTGCGGCGATGGCGCCACCAACGCGGCACCATGCCCAACACGCCAATCACCACACCGGCAGTAAAGGCGATCAACACCAATACGATCAACGGAGTTTTCCAGACGTTACCAAAAAAGAAATGCGCAACCACTTCGTGCTGGTTATTCAGCGCGAAAGCGAACAAAGTAAAAAAAATGGCTGCCTTCAGTATCCACCGAAGCAGCCATAGGACTTTATGCATAGTCAAAATGGGGCGAAAAAACGAGGTGTGGCCTTATTCTATCGGCTCATTCCACGAATAGGGATGCCTACTTTGCATCCACTCAGAGTTTATTGGCCGCACGCAGCTCTTCGGTTTTGGTATCCACCGCTTCGCGCAGGGCTTTGCCCGGCTTGAAGTGCGGTACGCGCTTCTCGGGAATCGTCACCGACTCACCGGTACGGGGATTGCGCCCAATACGCGGGGGCCGGCGATTGACCGAAAAACTGCCAAAACCACGAATCTCAATACGGTGACCCCGCACCAAAGCCTCGCCCATCGCGTCCAAAATCGTCTTCACAGCGAATTCGGCATCACGGTGGGTGAGCTGATGGAACTGGGAGGCCAAAGCCTCTACTAGGTCGGAGCGGGTCATAAGAGTAGTTTTTTGTGCGGGACAGACCAAGCAGCAGCGCCCTAGGCGCATGCTTGCTCTGTCCTCACACTGGTTAGCTCTCTAATCTTAATTAGCCGTTATTACTGTCCAACTTAGCCCGCAGCAATGCGCCCAAGCTCGTCGTACCCGCATTCTCTTTGGCAGACTGCTGCGACAGGTTAGACATGGCTTCGTTCTGGTCAACTTGGTCTTTGGCCTTGACCGACAACTGGATGTTGCGGGTCTTGCGGTCGATATTGACGACCACAGCGGTGACTTCATCGCCTTCTTTGAGCACGTTGCGTGCGTCTTCCACACGGTCACGGCTGATCTCGCTGGCGCGCAGGTAGCCCAAAATGTCTTCGCCCAGGTCGATTTCAGCGCCCTTGGCATCCACGGTCTTGACCTTGCCGGTCACCACAGAGCCTTTGTCGTTGATCGATGTGAAGGTGGTGAACGGATCGCTGTCCAGCTGCTTGATACCCAAGCTGATGCGCTCGCGGTCCACATCCACTGCCAACACGATGGCTTCCACTTCCTGGCCCTTCTTGAACTCGCGCACAGCGACTTCGCCGGACTCGTTCCAAGACAGGTCAGACAGGTGTACCAAGCCATCGATGCCAGCGGCCAGACCAACGAACACGCCGAAGTCGGTGATCGACTTGATCGGGCCTTTGACGCGGTCGCCGCGCTTGGTGCCAGCTGCAAATTCTTGCCATGGGTTGGCTTTGCACTGTTTCATGCCCAAGGAGATGCGGCGCTTGTCTTCGTCGATCTCCAGAACCATGACTTCAACTTCTTGACCCAAGGTCACCAGCTTGTTAGGAGCCACGTTCTTGTTGGTCCAGTCCATTTCAGACACGTGCACCAAGCCTTCGATGCCCGGTTCGATTTCCACAAATGCGCCGTAGTCGGCGATGTTGGTGATCTTGCCGAACATGCGGGTCGATGTAGGGTAACGGCGGTTCACGCCCATCCATGGGTCGTCGCCCATCTGCTTGAGGCCCAAGGACACGCGGTTTTTCTCGGTGTCAAACTTGAGAATCTTGGCAGTGATTTCTTGACCAGGCTGCACCACCTCGGATGGGTGACGCACACGACGCCAAGCCATGTCGGTGATGTGCAAGAGGCCGTCCACACCGCCCAAATCGACAAACGCGCCGTATTCGGTGATGTTTTTAACGATACCCTGCACCACGGAACCTTCTTTGAGGGTGGTCATCAGCTTGGCGCGCTCTTCGCCCATGCTGGCTTCGCGCACAGCGCGGTGGCTTAGCACCACGTTGTTGCGCTTGCGGTCCAACTTGATGACCTTGAATTCGAGGATTTTGTTTTCGTAAGGGGTCAGGTCTTTCAAAGGACGTGACTCGATCAGGGAGCCGGGCAAGAATGCACGGATGCCGTTGACCATGACCATCAGGCCGCCTTTGACCTTGCCACTGGTCATGCCAGAGACAAACTCGCCAGACTCCAAGGCTTTTTCCAGGCTCATCCAGCTGGCCAAACGCTTGGCGGTGTCGCGCGACAAAATGGTGTCGCCGTAGCCGTTTTCGATAGAACCGATAGCGACCGATACGAAATCGCCCACTTTGACTTCTAACTCGCCCTTGTCGTTTTTAAACTCGGCGATGTCGATGAAGGCTTCAGACTTCAGACCGGCATTCACGACAACGTGGTTGTGGTCCATCCGCACGACTTCGGCGGTAATGACTTCACCAGCGCGCATTTCCGAGCGCGTGAGGGATTCTTCAAAGAGGGCTGCAAAAGATTCTGACATTAAGTTTCCTAGTGGCGACAAACAGGATTCACAGCAGCGGTATGCTACTGTTTGTATAGCTGGTTGCGCAGTATTTACGGGGTAAGCCGTGGGTTTAAGTTAAAAATCTCGACAGTTAAGCGCATGCAGCGCGAAAAGAACTACCGAGGCCTGTTGCCGGTGGAGTGACTTGATTTTGGTCAGGTCACACACCAACTTTGCTGCGCCACATCGACAACACCGCGTCGACTGATTGCTCAATCGACAACGCAGAGTTGTCCAGTTGCACGGCATCCAAGGCTGCTTTCAAAGGCGCGGCGCTACGACCGGAGTCTCTCGCATCGCGCGCTTCCAAATCAGCCAGAAGGATGTCGATATTAGCAGAAATTCCCTTTGAAATCAACTGCTTATAGCGCCGTCCCGCACGCTGGGCGGCGTTGGCGGTCAGAAATATCTTTAACGGCGCTGCCGGGAAAATGACCGTGCCCATGTCACGCCCGTCAGCCACCAAGCCCGGTAATTGGGCAAAACTGAGCTGCAACTGGGTCAAAGCTGCCCTCACCGCTGGAAAAACCGACACTTTGGATGCTCCGACTCCCATGTGTTCGGTGCGAATCGCCTCAGACACATCATCTTCGTTGAGCAGCACACTCTGCCCCTCAAAAACCACGGGCAGGTGGGCTGCAATAGAGGCTAAACCCGCCGCATCGTCCCACGCCACGCCTGCACGCTCAGCGGCCAACGCCGTCAGACGGTACAGCGCACCAGAATCAAGGTAGTGGTAACCCAGCTGGTGGGCCAGTTGGCTGGCCAGCGTGCCTTTTCCCGACGCGGTGGGGCCGTCGATGCAAATAACCGGCACTTGGTGCGCCGTAGCAACCTCAAACAGGGTTTCAAAATAGTCTGGAAAAGTTTTGGCCACGCACTGGGGGTCTTCGATGCGCAGCATGACGTGTGCAGGGTTGAAGGCAGCCAAAGAAAAGCACATGGCCACGCGGTGGTCATCATAGGTATGGATACTGGCTGACTTCCACGCCCCCAGGCTTGTCGTTTCGCTTACTCCTTGCCCTGGCGGGGTGACACGGATGAAGTCCGCGCCTTCTTCGACCACCGCGCCCAGCTTGCGCAGCTCGGTAGCCATCGCGGCGATGCGGTCGGTTTCTTTGACGCGCCAGCTGGCAATGTTGCTCAGGGTGGTGGTGCCGTCGGCGTAGAGCGCCATTACCGCCAGCGTCATGGCGGCGTCGGGGATATGGTTGCAGTCCATGCTGATGGCCTTCAGGGGCCAACTGCCACGCGAGATTTCCAGCCAGTTGGGGCCGCTGCTGATGCGTGCGCCCATCG
>JBJOLD010000289.1:0-2929 GCA_046045765.1 Pseudomonadota bacterium
TTGATGGATGCGTCTTCGCGGATGGCGGTGTGCGGGCAACCGCCGGTTTCCACCCCCATGATGCGCTCAGCGGGCAGCGCGCCGCTCACGGTGAGCAGGCGCTGGTCTTCTTTGGTGTAAATGTCGTTGGTGATGGCAACCAGGTCGTACTGCTCGCGCATGGCCTTGCACAGCATTTCCAAGAGCGTGGTTTTGCCGGAGCCCACGGGGCCGCCGATGCCCACGCGCAGGGGGGGTAACAGCTTGGTGCGGTTGGGAATGTGGTGCAGTGTAGACATAGAGGGTGCTATTAAATTAGGAGCTGGTTACGCAGTTTGGGCGGGGGCTAGAGGTCTATTAGGACCTAAATAATCGTGAATATTGCACTTCGTGCTGTGCGCTCAGAATAGCCAGCATGGGCGAGAAGGCTTGGCGGGTGTCGTCGGTCACGGCCAGGGCGTGGTCGATGGCGGCTGGTATCTCGGCGGTTAATCCATTCAAGATACGCTGCCCGGCGCTTTGGCCTAGTGGCACGCTTTTGATGGCGGCCTGCACCATGTTCTCCGCCCAGCCGAAGGCGTAGGCCAGCAGGCAGTCGCGTACCGGGGCACCTGTGCCACTTGCGGCTAGCGCGAAGGCTATCGGGTAGGTAGGCTCTTGCGCGGCGAGCAGGGCAATTTGTCCGGGCGTGGCGGTGGTGTGGTTCTTCAGCCATTCCAGCAGGCTTTTACCCATTTGCTCGGTTTGCGCGCGCAGCTCGGCGCTCTCGCGGGTTTGCAGCACCCAGGCATTGAGCGCGCCTACGCGGGCAAAGTCTTCCGCGCGCCAGGCGGCAATGCCTTGTGCCACGGCAGGCAAATCGCTCCGTGAGAGCGACAGGTGCAAATGGTCAACCAGCCAGGCGGATGCTTCGTTTTCTGTAGCGGCCCGCGCTGTGTCTACGGCGGCCTCGAAGCATTCTGAGTAAGAAAACCCGCCAATGGGCAAGGCCGGAGAGGCCAGCCACATGAGCTGCATCAGGCTGCTGTCTAGCATGGAGCGCGTGCTACTTAGTGGCCGTGATTGCAATCAGGCCCATGCACATGGGGCTTGCCCTGCACCGTAACGGGAATGCCGCCCAGCGTGGCCGCGTGGTCATGGCGGTGACCATGGTCGCTATGTTCATGCCCGTGATCGTGTCCATGCGAATGACCGACATGGTGCCCGCCCGTGGCGTAAGCGCCGTTCTCGGGTTCAAACGCCTCGTCAACCGCATTCACAATCAGGTGCATGGCGCGCAGCATGTCAGCCAGCACATGGTCGGGTTCAATCTTCAGGTGGTCGGGTTTGAGTTCGATGGGCACATGGCGGTTGCCCAGGTGGTAGGCGGCGCGGATCAGGTCGTACGGTGTGCCGTGGTTGCTGCAGTGGGTGATTTTTAGTACCGACTGCGGTGCAGCGTGCACTTGGATGAGCGAGCCGTCTTCGGCCACCAGCACGTCACCACCGCGCACCACGGTGCCACGCGCCAAAAAAATGCCCAGCTTCCGGTCTTGGCTGTCGGTGGCGTCAAAGCGGCTTTTCTGGCGCACGTCCCAATCCAGTTCGACGGTGGCGGCGCGTTTGAGCAGCACGGGTGAGAGCCCTGCGCCTTGCGCCAGGACTTTAGAAACTTGCAGCATGGTGGTTAGAACAAAAAGTAGCGTTGGGCCAAGGGTAACTTGACCGCGGGTTCGCAGGTCAGCAACTGGCCGTCGGCGCGCACGCTGTAAGTCTGAGCATCAATCTCCATCACGGGCAGGTAGCTGTTGTGCACCATGTGCTGCTTGCGCACACCGCGAATGTTTTTCACAGCAGCCACGTTTTTGGCCAGACCAAAGCGCTCTTTAATGCCCGCGTTCAACCCGGCT
Organism: Pseudomonadota bacterium; assembly: GCA_046045765.1. Lineage (GTDB taxonomy): Bacteria > Pseudomonadota > Gammaproteobacteria > Burkholderiales > Burkholderiaceae_C > Allorhodoferax. The sequence goes on from JBJOLD010000289.1 coordinate 1,869, forward strand.
TGGGACACGAAGGTGAACGAGCCCTTGTGCAGCGCGCCGCCAAATGCGCCAAACATCGGGCGGTAGTGCACCGGTTGCGGGGTGGGGATGCTGGCGTTCGGGTCGCCCATGGCGGCAAACGCTATGAAACCGCCTTTGAGAATCAGCGCTGGTTTGACGGCAAAAAATGCGGGCTTCCACACCACCAGATCGGCCCATTTGCCCACCTCGATGCTGCCCACCTCGTGGCTGATGCCGTGGGCGATAGCGGGGTTGATGGTGTACTTGGCGATGTAGCGTTTGGCGCGGAAGTTGTCGTTGCGCACACTGTCTTCAGGCAGCGTACCGCGTTGTGCCTTCATCTTGTCTGCGGTCTGCCAGGTGCGGATGATGACTTCGCCCACGCGGCCCATGGCTTGGCTGTCGCTGCTCATCATGCTGATGGCGCCCAAGTCGTGCAGGATGTCCTCAGCCGCAATCGTTTCCTTGCGGATGCGACTCTCGGCAAAAGCCAGGTCTTCGGCAATGCCAGCGTCCAAGTGGTGGCACACCATCAGCATGTCCACATGCTCGTCCAGCGTGTTGTGCGTGTACGGCATGGTGGGGTTGGTGGAACTGGGTAAAAAGTTGGCCTGCCCCACCACCTTGAGAATGTCAGGCGCATGGCCGCCGCCCGCGCCTTCGGTGTGGAAGGCGCACAGCCCCCTGCCTTTGGTCGCGGCAATGGTGTTTTCCACAAAGCCACTCTCGTTCAGGGTGTCGGAGTGAATGGCGACTTGCACATCAGCTTCTTCGGCAACGTCCAGGCAGCTGCTGATGGAGGCGGGCGTGGTTCCCCAGTCTTCGTGCAGCTTCAAGCCGATCACACCCGCGTTGACCTGCTCGTGCAGCGCGGCAGGCAGGCTTGCATTGCCCTTACCCAAGAAGCCCAGGTTCATGGGGAAGGCATCCGCCGCTTGCAACATGCGCTCAATGTTCCAAGGCCCTGGCGTGCACGTGGTGGCAAAAGTTCCGGTGGCCGGGCCGGTACCGCCGCCCAGCATGGTAGTCACACCACTTGCCAGTGCTTCCTCAATCTGCTG
>JBJOLD010000322.1:0-2631 GCA_046045765.1 Pseudomonadota bacterium
ATGCGCTCTATCGCACCGGTGATGGCGTAGGTGCCACCGCTGGTCAATGCATCGGAGGTGTTGGCCGGAAAGGGCATCACCTCACCCGTGGGCACGCGCAGGCCCGCCGTGCCGCTTTCCAGCGCGCGCAGCATGATGCCGTGGCCCGGCAAGATCAGGCCGCCCAAGAAGCGCCCCTTGGTGTCTACGGCCTCCACGGTGACCGCTGTGCCCACCATCACCACCACCATGGGTCGGGCGGGGCCTTGGTCCAGCATGCGGTGGTAGGCGCCAATCATCGCCACCCAGCGGTCGGCACCCAGGCGGGTGGGGTGGTCGTAGCCATTGGACAGTCCCGCTTCGGATTCGCTGGACACCACCCACTGCGGGGTTACGTCCCACAAATCCATTTGCTCTTGCACCCGGCGCTTCACAGCATCGCCCGCCACCACGCAGCCCAGCACGTGCGTAGGCACTTGCATGGTGCCCCAGGGGCCATCGGCCAGGCGGTCTATGTTTTCCAGAAACTCTGCGCCGTGGTGCAGCAGCGTGGCGTTGGGGTGGGGGGAGTCGTATTGCGCCCATTTCAGACGCGTGTTGCCAATGTCCAGTGCGAGGAAGGTCATGGCTTGCCTTAACCCTGGCGCCAAGGCAGGCCACGCATGCGCCAGCCGCCTTTGTTGCCCCGGTGGGCATGTGCGTCGGGGTCTCCCTCAAACCCTTCCAGAATGTTGTAGGCCTGCAAGCCCAGCTCTGTGGCGCGCTTGGCAGCTGCTATGGAGCGCACGCCACTGCGGCACAGAAGCACCACTTTTTTGCCTGCGGGCACTGCGGCTTTGAGCGCTGTATCAAATTCCGCGTTTATGGCCATACCTGGCCATTGCTTCCAGGCAATGCCCACAGCGCCGGGAACAAAGCCGACCCACTCGCGCTCCGCGTCGGTGCGCACGTCCACCAGCACTGCATCTCCCGCCTGCCACCACGCAAAAGCCAGCGCGGCCGACACATCGCCTGCATAGCCTGCGGCTTCACGCTGGGTGAGTGGGCCCACGCCGCCTGCGTCGTGGCGCACGCCTGAGGTCAGGTTGGCGGGCACCGCCTCATCAATGCGTTTGGGCGGCGGCAGCTGCAGGTCTTGCATAACGGTGCTGAATTCGGCCAAAGTTTTGCCAGCGACCCGTGCATTACCCCATTTTTCGGTGGCAATGCTGGAGTGGGTGCGCCCTTGGTAGTCGTGGCCGGGCCAGACAGTGGTTGTGTCGGGTAGCTTGAAGAGTACTTCGGTCAGACTGTAGAACATGTCCTTTGCACTGCCGCTTTGAAAGTCGGTGCGCCCGCAGCCGTTGATCAGCAGCGTGTCGCCGGTAAACACATGGTTGCGCCACACAAAGCTCATGCTGCCCGCGGTGTGGCCGGGCGTGTGCAATGCCGTGAGTTGTTCGCCGCCAAAGGCCAGCGTGTCGCCGTCTACCAGTTGCACGGCGGCGGTCAGGATGCCGCAACCCTGGGGTGCAGCCGTTTTTGCACCTGCGTGCTCAGCCAGTTGCCCTGCGCTGGTGATGTGATCGGCATGGGCGTGGGTTTCTACGGTCCATAACAGCGTGAGCCCGTATTGACGCAGCACGGCAAGGTCGCGCTCCAGCTGGTTGTCCACCGGGTCGATGATGAGCGCTTCGCGGCTGGCTTCGTCAAAGAGCACATACGTGTAGGTACTGGAGGCGGGGTCAAACAGCTGGATGGGTTGCATGGCGGTCTCGGAAGGCTGGTAGAACGTTGTCTTGGCGCGTTGTGCGAACTCTACTGGATATTGGAGCGAATTCGGCTCTGGGGCAAGGTTTTCGTAAGCTACGGTAAGCTTCAAATCGTTTACAGTTGACGTTTACGTAAACGTCAACTGCGCGAGCCTCTACCAAAAATCAGCGCATAGATACAAAAAAGACCCTGAAAGAGACACCATGACCGACTTGTCCGCTGAATTCAAAGCGCTTGCCAACTACCGCCCCACCAACAAGGTGCGTTTTGTTACGGCTGCCAGTCTGTTTGACGGGCACGACGCGGCTATCAACATCATGCGCCGAATCCTGCAGGGCATGGGTGCCGAGGTGATTCACCTGGGCCACAACCGCAGTGTGGACGAGGTGGTGACCGCCGCCTTGCAGGAAGACGTGCAGGGCGTTGCCATCAGCTCCTACCAGGGTGGGCATGTGGAGTACTTCAAGTACATGGTGGACTTGCTCAAGAGCCGGGGCGGTGCACACATTCAGGTGTTTGGCGGCGGCGGCGGCGTGATCGTACCGCCAGAGATTCGCGAACTGCATGCCTATGGCGTGGCGCGCATTTTTAGCCCTGAAGATGGCCAACGCATGGGCTTGCAAGGCATGATCGGTGAGATGGTGATGCGCTGCGACCAAGACATCACCGCGTTGGCCCCGTCGAATCTCGAAGCCATTCAGGGTCACACCGAGGCCAGCTGGCGTGCGCTGGCCCAGTTGCTCACTGCTATCGAGGCTTCTAAGGTAAAAGAGGCGCTAGCCCTTGAAATACGTGCGCAAGCAGCTACTAAAAAGATAGCGGTTGTGGGTATTACCGGCACTGGCGGAGCGGGTAAGTCGAGCCTGACCGACGAGTTGATTCGCCGTTTGCGGCTGGATC
>JBJOLD010000331.1:0-6491 GCA_046045765.1 Pseudomonadota bacterium
GCCCTCCACATTGCTCACGATGTGCATGACATGACTGTAGCGCTCCACACAGAAGGCATCGGTCACCTTGACCGAGCCGATCTGCGCGATGCGGCCAATGTCGTTGCGCGCCAGGTCAATCAGCATGACGTGCTCGGCGCGCTCTTTCGGGTCGCCAATCAGTTCCGCCTCGGCAGCCTTGTCCAGCTCAGGCGTCGCGCCCCGTGGGCGGGTGCCTGCGAGAGGGCGAATGGTGACTTTCGTGGAGGTTTTCCCGTCCAAGGCGACCAACTCCTGCCGGACCAGAATTTCGGGCGATGCACCGACCACGTGGAAATCCCCAAAGTGGTAGTAGTACATGTAAGGGCTAGGGTTCAAAGACCGCAGCGCCCGGTACAGGGACAGGGGCGACTCGGTGTAACGCTTCTTGATGCGCTGGCCCACCTGCACCTGCATGAAATCACCACCGGCAATCAGCGCCTTGGCGCGCTCCACGGCGGCAATGTAGTCGGTCTTGGCGAAGTCGCGTTGGGCGGCGTGGCCTTGCGTGGGCCTCACCGCAGGGGCGCTGACCGCCTCGGCCAGCTTGGCCTTGAGCTCGGCCAGACGGGCTTGCCCAAGGGCGTAGGCATCGGGCTGTGTCGGGTCCACATACACCATCAGGTGCAGTTTGCCCGAGAGGTTGTCAATCACCGCCAGCTCTTCGCACTGCAACAGCAAGATGTCGGGCGTGCCCAGCTCATCCGGCGGGCAAGTGGCTTCGAGTTTCTTTTCTATATAGCGCACCGCGTCGTAGCCAAAGTAGCCCGCCAAGCCGCCACAAAAGCGCGGCATATTGGGCTGTAGGGCCACTTTGAAACGCTGCTGATAGGCGGCAATAAAGTCCAACGGGTTCAGTGCAGAGGTTTCCACCACCACGCCGTCGGTCACCACCTCGGTACGCTGCTGCGCACCAAAGCCACTGGCGCGCAGCCAGGTGCGGGCGGGCAGGCCGATGAAGCTGTAGCGGCCAAAACGTTCGCCGCCCACCACGGATTCGAGCAAAAAGCTGTTGGCTGCAGGTTCTGCCGCACCCGGCGCGCGGGCCAGCTTGAGGTACAGCGACAGCGGGGTTTCCAGGTCAGCAAAGGCCTGAGCCGTCAGCGGGATGCGGTTGTAGCCTTGGGACGCCAGGGCCAGAAATTCGGATTCAATCATGTCAAGGGGCACCTCAGGGGTGAGAGCAAATCAGGGGCTGCGCCTGCGAACGTATACGGCACGCATGGTGTGGCAGTGAACTGGTGGGAATGTGCGCAGAGCAACTGCGCGCCGCTGACCGCCTGCAAGAGGCGAAGGGCTATTACGCGTGCTCAGTCACGGACGGCGAGGTACGCCAGGGCCAGGCCCCCCGGTCGCTACAACCCATGATAAAGATGCGGTGAATGAACATGCGCACAGTGTAGCAAACGGAAAACATGGCAATTTTCCTGGCTAGGCCGCGGAGGGCTTTGGTGCAGTTGGCGAAAACCCTAAGCCCAAATCTGCACTTACCCATCACAATACGAATTAAATAGCACGATCGTTCTTTTTAAAGGTCCTATGAAAATCAATCTAAAACAATTTTTGTTGGCAGCCACCCTGCTCGCAACTTTGATTCCCAATGCATACGCCAGCCTGGAGTTCAGCGGCGTAAAAGTGGAAGACACCGCCACCGTGGCTGGCACTAAATTGCAGCTTAATGGCGCAGGCATTCGCTACAAAGGCCCCTTTAAAGTCTATGTTGGCGACCTTTACACCACCAAAAAAGTGAGCTCGCTGGATGAACTCACGGCAGCACCGGGCCCCAAACGCATGAGCATGACCTTTTTGCGGGACATTGAGGCGGGGCCATTCGGCAAACTTTTAACCCGGGGAGTGGAAGACAACGTGCCCAAGGCAGAAATGTCCAAACTGGTGCCAGGCCTCATACGCATGAGCGAAATTTTTACCGTCAACAAAAATCTGCTGCCTGGCGAAACGGTGACGATTGACTGGATACCCGGCACAGGCATGGTGATTACCGCCAAAGGCAAAGTACAGGGCGAACCATTCAAAGAACCAGAGTTTTACAAGGCCATCATGTCTATCTGGTTTGGTCCAGTGCCTGCGGACTTTAAGCTCAAAGACGCCTTACTGGGTAGCAAGTAAGGGGCCCCTCGCAAAGCCTATCAATTATTTGGCCAACTCCAACCGCATCGCGTCCACCACGCTCTTGTAGTCGGGTTTACCAAAAATCGCGCTGCCAGCCACAAAGGTGTCGGCACCGGCATCGGCGACGCGACGGATGTTTTCAGTCTTGATGCCACCATCCACTTCCAGGCGAATGTCTTTGCCGCTGGCCTCAATGCGGCGGCGCACGTCTTCAATTTTGCGCAGCGCTGAATCAATAAAGCTCTGGCCGCCAAAGCCGGGGTTCACGCTCATGATCAATACCAGATCGATGTCGTCAATTACCCAGTCCAGTACGTCAAGCGGCTCGGCCGGATTAAACGTCAGACCCACCTTCACGCCTTTGCTCTTGATGACTTGAATGCTGCGGTGCACGTGCCCAGAGGCATCGGGGTGGAAGCTGACCAAGTCCGCGCCCGCATCGGCAAACGCACCAGCGAGGGCATCCACCGGGGAAATCATCAGGTGCACATCAATTGGCACGGCCACACCTGCGGCCGTTTTGGCATGGGGCTTGAGCGCCTGGCAAACCATGGGGCCGAAGGTGAGGTTAGGCACATAGTGGTTATCCATCACGTCAAAGTGAATCCAGTCGGCCCCTGCGGCAATCACGTTTTTAACCTCTTCGCCCAGGCGGGCGAAGTCGGCGGACAGGATGGATGGGGCAATGCGGTAGGTCATGGCAAGGGTTTTCCGGTAAGGTTGGCAGATGTATTATTTTCGCAGGTAGCATCGCGCCATGGCCAAGTACCAATTTACCGTTGAAGTTATTCCTGAATTCCTGCCCGACCAATCTGCGCCGGACGAGGGGCTGTATGTGTTTGCATACACCATCACCATCGCCAATACCGGGGACGTACCCGCGCAACTGATATCGCGCACCTGGAACGTCAACGACGCCAATGGTCACACCGATAAGGTCAAGGGCTTGGGTGTGGTAGGCCAGCAGCCGCTGCTTAAACCCGGCCAAGCGTTTGAGTACACCAGCGGCACCCGCCTACGCACACCCACCGGCACCATGCACGGCAGTTTTTTCTGCGTGGCCGAAGATGGCGAAAAATTCGATGCCGACATTCCCATGTTTGTACTGGATGCGCTTAGCGGTGCCGAAGGCACGGGCGGGCCGCGCACGCTGCACTGATGGCCACCCCACTTGCTCCGCCAGACATCTCCAACCTGCTGGAGACCCTAAACCCCCATGCGGACTTGGTTCAGCGCCATGTATGGCTCAACACCCTGCTGGACTGGATTCGCGGCAACAGCGACACACCGGAGGCAGCGGTAGCCCGCATTAACTTGCTGCTCGATGTGCTGGACGCACGCCCCGCTACGTTGGAAAAAATGCAACTGTGGTGGAGCGCGCTGGTGACCAGTGTGGATGGCAGCACGCTGCTGTCGGACTACGGGTTTGCCTCACGCAACGCGTTTGTCAGCGAACTCATTGAGCGGCTGCACTTCAAGCTATTGCCCGCCACACCCGAGACCACGGATGCTTCCGAACTATTTGCGCTGCTGTTTGACGGCCCCCACGATGCACAGTGGCTCAGCGCCCTGCCCGACGCCACCTTGCAACGCCTGAGCCGGCTGCTTAATGTGCCTGCCAATGGTGCTTTTGCAGCTGAGCACCCGCACTTGAGCCACTGGCAGTGCACCGTGCTGGACGCCATGACCTTCTGCACCAGCCAGATTCGTGCGGCAGGATTTTCGGCTGAAATTCGCCTGCGCATGAGCCCTACTGCGCGCGATGCCAACCCATTCCACAGCCTGGCGGCCGACCTGAGCGCCCTCCAAAGGGCTTGGCTGCATGGACACGACACCACAGCCTTTGTGAAACACTTGCTCAGCCAGCTGGAGGCCTGCCGCCACGCCGCAGCATCGGTCTACACCCATCTGGATGCACACGGAATTTCGGTGGATTTGGTGTTTCGGCTGCGGCAACTGCGCGAGCGGGTGCTGCGCGTGCGCGCCCTGCTGGACTGCCTGCTGGACGACAAAACCCTGCGTGCCAACGCCCGGCTGATTGCGCACTTGGCCAGTGTGCGCCAAGAGCAGCACAGCATCGGCGCGCTGCTGGCCACTAATTCGTCGCTCATTGCGGCCAAAGTGGCCGAGCGCAGCTCGGAGGCGGGCGAGCACTACATCACCCGCACCCGTAGCGAATACCGCACCATGCTGGGCAATGCGGCCGGGGGCGGCGCACTCACCGCAGTGACCACCGCCATGAAGTTTGGCGTGATGGCACTGGGGCTGTCGGCGTTTTGGTTTGGTTTTTGGTCCGGCCTGGCGTATGCGGTCAGCTTTGTGGTGATTCAGTTGCTGCACTTCACGCTGGCCACCAAGCAGCCCGCCATGACAGCACCTGCCATGGCGGCAAAGCTCAAGGACATTGCCGATACCCAGGCCTTAGCCGGGTTTGTCGATGAGGTCACCCACCTGGTGCGCTCGCAGGTGGCGGCGGTGATTGGCAATGTGGCCGTGGTATTTCCTGCCGTGCTGCTGCTGTCACTGGCCATGCAATGGGGTGCGGGCCGCCCCATGATCAGTGACGAACAGGCGCACTATGTGCTGCATTCGCTCACGCTGCTGGGGCCGTCGTTACTGTTTGCTGCGTTTACCGGCGTGCTGCTGTTTGCCAGCAGCATCGTGGCGGGCTGGGTAGAGAACTGGTTTGTGCTGCACCGGCTGGACTCGGCCATCCGCTACAACCCACGCATTACCGCCGTGCTAGGCGCCAAGCGGGCTGACCGGTGGGCGCACTTCATGCGGTACAACATTTCGGGCTTGGCGGCCAATGTGTCGCTGGGTTTTATGCTGGGGCTGGTGCCCGCTATTCTGGCTTTTTTAGGCCTCGCACTGGATGTGCGTCACGTCACCTTGTCTGCCGGGCAGCTGGGCGCGGCCTGCGCCAGCCTGGGCTGGGACGTGGTGCGCAGCCCCGCACTGTGGTGGGCTGTGGCCAGCATTCCGCTGATAGGCGTGCTGAATTTGGGCGTGAGTTTTACCCTGGCGTTTAGGGTCGCGCTGCGGGCCCACAATGTGTCGGGCGTGGACCGCGCGCGCATCAACCACGCTATTGGGGCACGCTTGCGCCAAGCGCCCCTCAGTTTTTTGTGGCCCGCCAAAGAAGCCGATGTCTGAGCTGGGTGAGTTCGAGCTGATTGCGCGCTACTTCAAGCGCCCTGAGCGTGCATTGGGTGCTGGTGTGGCGCTGGGTGTGGGCGACGACTGCGCGCTGCTGCAACCCAGTCCGGGCATGCAACTGGCAGTGTCCAGCGACATGCTGGTCAGCGGCCGGCATTTTTTTGCCGATGTGGACCCGCGCACGCTGGGCCACAAAGCGCTGGCGGTGAACCTGAGCGACCTGGCCGCCTGCGGCGCCAAGCCACTGGGCTTTACCCTGGCGCTGGCACTGCCCGAAGCCAACGCCGACTGGCTGGCGGCGTTTTCGCAGGGGCTGTTCGCGCTGGCCGACTTGCACGGCTGCACACTGGTGGGGGGAGACACCACGCGTGGCCTGCTCAACATTTGCATCACCGTGTTTGGCGAAGTACCGCCGGGCCAGGCGCTGCTGCGCAGCGGGGCGCAAGCAGGTGACGACATTTATGTGAGCGGTACCCTGGGCGATGCCGCGCTGGCCCTGTTGGCACTGCAAGGCAAGGTGGAGTTACCGCCCGATGTGCTGGCCCAAACCCGCCAGCGGCTGGAAACCCCCACCCCCCGCGTGGCGCTGGGCCTGGCCTTGCGCGGCATAGCCACCGCGGCGGCCGATGTGAGCGACGGGCTGCTGGGTGACCTGAGCCACATCCTGCAGCAGTCGGGCAAAGGTGCCATCGTTCACACAGAAGTTGCTATAAAACTTATAGCTGCTTACGCATATTGCACGGAGTCTTCAGGTCAATTTAGCTTAAAAGTATCAGCCCTGAACCTGATGCAGTGCGTGCTGGCGGGCGGTGACGATTACGAGCTGGTGTTCACCGCAGCGCCTGCACAACGCGATGCAGTGCAACGCGCCTGCGATACCGCAGGCGTGCCGGTTACCCGCATTGGCAGCGTTACGACTGATGCAGGCCTGACCCTGCTAGACGCCAACGGCGTGGCCGTGCCGAGCACTTTTTTTTCATCTTTTGACCACTTCGCACCATGAGCCAACTTGGCCTCACCCGCGACAAAATTTACAAAACCGTCGCCCGCCAACTGCATGGAACCGTGCCGTGCTGGGTGTGCGGCAAACACGTCGAACCGGCCGACTCGACGCTGGAACATATTCAGCCGCTCAGCCAGGGCGGCAACAGCCACCTGGAAAACCTGGCCATCAGCCACGCCGT
>JBJOLD010000371.1:0-6179 GCA_046045765.1 Pseudomonadota bacterium
GTCAAGTCTGCCGAAGAATTAGCGCACATGGAGCTGACCTTAAGCAACGGCCAACGCCTGCGCCTGGCCGATGTAGCCACCATCAAAGACACCATTGCCGAGCCCCGCTCCCTGGCCTTGCTCAATGGCGTGCCCGTGGTGGGCTTCGAAATTACCCGCAGCAAAGGCGCCAGCGAAATTGAAGTAGGCGCCGCGGTGAATGCCGCGCTGGACGAACTGAAAGCCGCGCACCCCGACATCGAGCTGACCCAGGCCTTTGACTTTGTGAAGCCCGTGGCCGAGGAGTTTGAGGCCTCCATGACCATGCTGTACGAAGGAGCCATCCTCGCGGTGATTGTGGTGTGGCTGTTTTTGCGCAACTGGCGCTCGACCATCGTGTCGGCCGTGGCGCTGCCATTGTCTGCCATCCCGGCCTTCATTGGCATGGCTTACCTAGGTTTTACGATCAACACGGTCACTTTGTTGGCGCTCTCCTTGGTGATCGGCGTGCTGGTGGACGACGCCATTGTGGAAGTGGAAAACATCGAACGCCACCTGAACATGGGCAAAACGCCCTTTCAGGCTGCGATGGAGGCCGCTGACGAAATCGGGCTGGCCGTGATTGCCACCACCTTCACGCTGGTAGCGGTGTTTTTGCCCACCGCGTTTATGGCAGGCATTCCGGGCAAGTTTTTCAAGCAGTTTGGCTGGACCGCTGCGTTGGCCGTGATGGCTTCGCTGATCGTGGCGCGGGTGCTCACACCCATGATGGCCGCCTACATCATGAAGCGCAGCCCGCGCGAGCACAAAGACCCGTTTTGGATGCCGGCCTACATGCGCGCCAGCAAATGGGCACTCGGCCACCGCTGGGCCACCATCGCGATGGCGGGTGCGTTTTTTGTCGGCTCCATCATGCTGATTCCGCTGCTGCCCACGGGCTTTATTCCGCCCGACGACAACTCGCAAACCCAGGTGCATGTGGAGCTGCCCCCCGGCTCCACGCTGGCGCAAACCAAACAGGCTGCAGAAGCCGCGCGCGTCTTGCTGACCAAGGTGGACCACATCCACAGCGTCTACACCACCATTGGCGGCGGCGCCGCGGGCTCAGACCCGTTTGCGCCGCCCGGAACGTCCGAGGTGCGCAAGGCCACGCTCACCGTGCTGTTGACCGAGCGCGGCAAACGCCCACGCAAGCAATTCATTGAGGCCGACATTCGCACCGCCATGGCCGAACTGCCCGGCGTGCGCAGCAAAGTGGGCCTGGGCGGCTCGGGCGAAAAATACCAATTGGTGCTCACCGGCGAAGACCCGCTGGCACTCGCCGCCGCCGCCTCTGCAGTAGACAAAGACTTGCGCACCATTCCTGGCCTGGGCAGCATTACCTCCAGCGCCAGTTTGATTCGCTCGGAAATCGCGGTGCGCCCTGACTTTGCCAAGGCTGCTGACCTGGGCGTGACCAGCGCCGCCATTGGCGACACGCTGCGCATTGCCACCGTGGGCGACTACGACACCGCGCTGTCCAAGCTGAACCTCAGCCAGCGCCAAGTTCCGGTGGTGGTGAAGTTGGACAGCAACGCCCGCCAAGACCTCGATCTGCTGGGCCGCCTGACGGTACCTGGTGTCAAAGGCCCGGTCATGCTGAGCCAGGTGGCCACGCTGGAAGTGACCGGCGGCCCGGCGGTGATTGACCGCTTGAACCGCTCACGCAATATCACCTTTGAAGTAGAGCTATCGGGCGCACCGCTGGGCGATGTGACCGAGGCCGTGTCCAAGCTGCCCAGCATCGTCAACCTGCCACCCGGCGTGAAGCAATTGGCGCTGGGCGATGCCGAGGTGATGGGCGAGCTGTTTGCCAGCTTCGGCCTGGCCATGTTGACCGGCGTGCTGTGTATCTACATCGTGCTGGTGCTGCTGTTCAAAGACTTCTTGCACCCCTTCACCATTTTGGCGGCGCTGCCGCTGTCTTTGGGTGGCGCGTTTGTGGGCTTGCTGATTGCCGACAAGAGCTTCTCCATGCCGTCCCTCATTGGCCTGATCATGCTGATGGGCGTGGCCACCAAAAACTCGATTCTGCTGGTGGAATACGCCATCCTGGCCCGCCGTGGGCATGACGGTTCGGACGGCCATCCTGTGGTCGCACCGATGAGCCGTTTTGACGCACTGATTGACGCCTGCCACAAGCGTGCCCGCCCGATTGTGATGACCACCCTGGCCATGGGCGCAGGCATGATTCCGTTGGCCGTGGGCATGGGCGCTGCAGACAGCAGCTTTCGCAGCCCGATGGCGGTGGCGGTGATTGGCGGTTTGATTACCTCCACGATTCTCAGCCTGCTGGTGATTCCGTCGGTGTTTACGCTGGTGGACGATCTGGCCCACTTTTTGGGCAAGCTACTCCGACGCGGGAAATAAAATAATGTCCAACACCACAGATGACCGCATCACCGAACTGGAGATTAAAGCCAGTTTCAACGAAGACCTGCTCGACAAGCTCGACCAGGTCATCATCCGCCAACAAACCCAAATCGACGCGCTCAGCCGCGAGGTGATTGCGCTGCGCCAGCAAGCCAGCAGCGCGCCCACAGGTGGGCCACAAGGCACCAATGCCCAAGACGAACTACCCCCACACTACTAAAGGCTGGCCACCACCTCGTTGGCGGTGCGAAACGCTTCCACTGAGGTGGGCACGCCGCAGTACACGGCGGCATGCAGCAGCACCTCTTGCAACTCTTCGGGCGTGACCCCGTTGTTCAGTGCGCCACGCACGTGGCCTTTGAGTTCGTTTTGCTTGCCCAGTGCGGTCAGCATGGCTACGGTAATCAGGCTGCGGGTTTTCAGGTCCAGCCCTGGGCGCTGCCACACGTCGCCCCATGCCGCGCGGGTGATGTGGTCTTGAATTGGCTGGGTAAAAGCGGTAGCGTTGCCCAAGGCGGTGGCCACAAAATCTTCGCCCATCACCAGCTTGCGCGTGGCAAGCCCTGTGTCGTATGCAGTGGTCATGTCTGTCTCTCCTAGGACTGTAAAAAACGCGGTGAAATAATACCGACAGGATAATGGCTTGCAACCCCACACCACTGGAGACACACGCATGGCCCGCTACCCCTTACCCGACCTGAACACCCTGCCCGAAGACATGAAGGCCAAAATTTTGGAGGTGCAAGAAAAGTCCGGCTTTGTGCCCAATGTGTTTCTGGCGTTTGCACGCCGCCCCGCCGAGTGGCGCGCGTTTTTTGCCTACCACGATGCACTCATGCTGCGCGAAGGCAGCAGCCTGACCAAGGGCGACCGCGAGATGATCATCACCACCACCAGCGCAGCCAACCACTGCCTGTACTGTGTGGTGGCGCACGGGGCCATTTTGCGTATCTACGAGAAAAAGCCGCTGATTGCCGACCAGGTGGCCGTGAACTACCTCAAGGCCGATATCACCCAGCGCCAGCGCGCCATGCTGGACTTTGCGATGATGGTTTGCTTGGAGAGCCACACCGCAGACGACACCGACTTTGCAGCCCTGCACGCCCACGGGTTTGACGACGAAGATATTTGGGACATTGCCGGCATCACCGCATTCTTTGGCCTGAGCAATCGCATGGCCAATGTGACCGGCATGATGCCCAACCCCGAGTTCTACACACTGGGCCGCACGCCCAAAGCCAGGTAGCACAACGGGGAGTGACATGCGGTTTTCAAATCCATTTTCAAAAACGAATTCGGCTATGCCACGCAGCGACACACGGCTTTGGTTTGCATATGGCACGGCGCTGTTAGGGGCCATAGCAGTTGCCGGGTTGGGCGCATGCGCCACGTCTCAAATCACAGCTACACCGACCGGTCCGATACATCAACCCGAAGCTGCCACCGGCACGATAGCCAAACCCGGCTGGGCCACCCACACTACGGCCGTCGCAGCAGCCAACCCCCTGGCCAGCTTGGCGGGCCAGACCATACTGCGGGCCGGTGGCAGCGCCGTCGATGCCGCCATTGCGGTGCAAATGGTGCTGGCCCTGGTCGAGCCCCAAAGTAGCGGCCTGGGCGGCGGTGCATTTTTGCTGCACTTTGATGGCAAACACACCCAAGCCTTTGATGGCCGCGAAACAGCCCCAGCAGGCGCCACACCCGGCTTGTTTTTAGACGCCCACGGTCAACCCATGGAGTTTTATGCCGCTGTGGTGGGCGGCCGCGCTGTCGGCGTGCCCGGTGCGGTGGCCATGTTGGCGTTGGCGCACCAGCAGCATGGCCGCCTGCCGTGGGCGAAGCTTTTTGAGCCCGCCATTGCATTGGCCACACAGGGCTTTGCGGTCAGCCCCCGCATGGCGGCGCTGTTGGCCGCAGACCCCTACCTCAAAAAAGACGCTGCAGCAGCTGCTTATTTTTACGATGCACAGGGCGCGCCGTGGCCCGCAGGCCATGTGCTGCGCAACCCCGAGTTAGCCGCGGTATTGCAAAAAATTGCCCTCCAGGGCTCCGCCGGGCTCATGCAAGGCGAAGTGGCGCAGGCAATCGCCAACAAAGTGCAAGGCCACCCCACCAACCCCGGCACGCTCAGCGTGCAAGATCTCGCACACTATCAAGCACTGGTGCGCGACCCACTGTGCTTTGACTACGCTGCAACGGCTGCGATTGGCACCAAAAACTACCGCATTTGCGGCATGCCACCGCCCAGCTCCGGGGCCATTGCCATAGGGCAAATCCTCACGCTATTGGGCAATACCTCGGCAAACCAATTGCCTCTAGTTCAAGGCATACCCAGTGCAGACTGGTTGCACCTGTACACCGAAGCGTCGCGCCTGGCATTCGCCGACCGCGCCCAATTTGTGGCCGACCCCGGGTTTGTGCAAGCCCCTGGCGGCACTTGGCACAGCATGCTGGCACCTGCGTACTTGCGCAACCGCGCCCGCGCTATCGATGCCAGCCCCGCAAGTAAAAGCATGCAAACCGCCCCACCCGGCAACCCCGGCACAGCCGCGCTGGCCTATGCCCCCATGCCACACCAGTTGGAATACGGCACATCCCATATTTCCGTTGTGGATGCCTATGGCAATGCACTGGCCATGACCACCACCATTGAAGACGCATGGGGATCGCGGCAAATGGTCAACCGCGGGGTGGGCTTGGCAGGTGGTTTTTTGCTGAACAATCAGCTCTCTGACTTCAGCTTCACCCCCGCCGGGGCCGACGGCCTGCCCATTGCCAACCGGGTCGAGCCTGGCAAGCGCCCACGCTCTTCGATGTCGCCCACCCTGGTGTTTGACCACGCCACGGGCCAATGGGTTATGAGTACGGGCAGCCCTGGCGGAGCACTCATCATCCATTTCACAGCAAAAACGCTTTACGGCGTACTGCAATGGGGGCTCACTACCCAGCAAGCGATTGATCTGCCCAACTTTGCCTCACTCAACGGGCCCACCCTGTTAGAGCAGGGGCGTTTTGGCGCAGGCACGGTCAACGCCCTAAAGGCACGTGGTCACACCGTGCTTGAATTTCCTATGCCCAGCGGCCTGCAAGCCATCCAGCGTACGCAAAATGGCTTTTTCGGTGGAGCAGACCCGCGACGCGAAGGCGTAGTGCTGGGCGACTAGCCCAGCTTCCTACAATTACCCCATGGCGATTCCCCAAACTTTTATTCAGGAACTTCTGGCACGCACCGACGTGGTGGAGATCGTGGGTCGCTATGTGCAGTTGAAGAAAGGCGGCGCCAATTTCATGGGGCTGTGCCCTTTTCATGGCGAAAAATCACCGTCGTTCTCGGTAAGCCCTGCCAAGCAGTTCTACCACTGCTTTGGCTGCGGAAAAAATGGCAATTCCATCAGCTTTTTGATGGATCACGCGGGTATGACCTTCGTTGAAGCCGTGAAAGACCTGGCCAGCGAATACGGCATGGTGGTGCCCGAAGAAGAAGGCAGCCCCCAAGACCGTGCCCGCGCGCTCGAGCAGCGCCAAAAGCAACACACGCTGACCAGTGTGCTGGAAAAAGCCGGTGACGCCTACCGCCGCCAGCTGAAAGACTCGCCCCGAGCCATCGACTACTTCAAAGGCCGGGGCTTATCTGGCGAAGTGGCCAAGCAGTTTGGCCTGGGCTACGCGCCCGAGGGCTGGCGCAGTCTGGCCAGCGTGTTCCCAAATTACGACGACCCACTGCTGGTGGAGAGTGGTCTGGTCATCTTGCACGAAGAAGAGGGCCAGGACGCCAAACGCTACGACCG
>JBJOLD010000020.1:0-2551 GCA_046045765.1 Pseudomonadota bacterium
CACGGTAGATCGCGCAGATAAATGGGCGGCGCAAACACCGCAAATGTTCCGTATAGGTAGCCTGAAGGCCGCGCTGGATAAGGCTTCCAAGGCAGGTGTCGTCGTCACCGATGACGCAAGCGCTATGGAAGCCATCGGTTTGCAGCCCAAGCTGGTCAAGGCCTCCAGTCAAAACTTCAAAGTGACCTATCCCGAAGACTTCGCCTTGGCTGAGGCGATTTTGAATAGCAGGAACAAAACGATGAGCAATTCCCCGCAATTCAGAATTGGCGAAGGCTGGGACACGCACAAGCTGGTTGAAGGCAGACCGCTCGTTTTGGGCGGCGTCACGATTCCGTTTAGCAAAGGCCTGCTCGGGCACTCCGACGCAGACGCGCTGTGCCACGCCATTACCGATGCGCTCTTGGGTGCAGCGGCACTGGGCGATATTGGCAAACACTTCCCCGATACCGATCCGCGTTACAAAGGTGCGGACTCCGTGGCGTTACTCAAACACACAGCAGCATTGGTGCGAGAGAGCGGCTGGCAGATTGGCAACGTCGACAGCACGGTCATCGCCGAGGCGCCAAAGCTCGCGCCCTTTATCGATGCCATGCGGGAAAATCTAAGTGAAGCGCTCGGGTTAGATGTAGCCCAAGTCAACGTCAAAGCCAAGACCGCCGAGAAGATGGGGCCTGTGGGCGAGGGGCTGGTGATGGAGGCGCGGGCGGTGGTGATGCTTTTGCGATAAATCGGAAGTACTTTATTAAAAACTCGCGAGTAATTGATAAAGTTCGATGTAAAACTCGCTGATTTAAGCGTACTCGGCAATCAGCGCCGCAGGTGGTATGCCAAGTCCGTGATGCAAGCGCCGAATCATTTGTAGCGTGAGGTTGCGTTTTTTAGTGAGCACTTCGTACACGCGATTAGGTCGTCCGATCATGGGTTGCAAATCTTTGGTGCTGAGTCCGCCTTGCTCTAACCTAAATTTAATTGCCTCAATCGGGTCGGGCGCGGCAATCGGGTAATGCGCCGCTTCGTAGGCTTGCACGAGGGTGGCAAGTACATCTAGCTTGTCGCCACTGGGCGTTCCGATATCAGGGTCAAGCGCCATCAACTTTGAGATTTCGCGCAGGGCGGCCTTGTAATCTTGTTTGGTACGGACGGGAGTAATGTTCATCTTGATTTTCCTTTCACAGTAGTTCAATACGGTAATTCGATACTTTGGGCGTCTATCTTGTCGTAGGCACGGTGCGTACCCACAAACTTTACGAAAACAATTTTGAATTTATAGGACACAGCGGCAACCAATCGGTAATCGTTCCCTTTGATGTTGAACACCACGCGGCCTGTTTTCAAAATACTCGCGTTGCCAAAAAGCGCCTTAATGTCAGAGGGCGATTCCCACTGCGCCTCATTCACCTCAGCAACCCAAGCCTTCAGCGGCTGCTCGGCATCACGATGCGCGGATTGCTCCCAAAATTCTCTCAGTGTGGATACGGCTATGACTCGCATGAATGTATTTTAGTCCCAATTTGGGATTATTTATCAATGTCAAAGATAAGTCAAAATCAATTGTGTTGCGGTAAATGCTACACGTACTAAATGAGGCTCTATGAAGATTGTTAAAAGTTCACGACATTCAAAGATTACTGGTGATTTTGCTGAGCGTTTGATTCTTTATTGGCTATCAAAGCATGGTTTTGAGTGCGCACTTGTTGACCACGTAGGACTGGACATCATCGCTCGAAATCCACACACCCAAGAAGTGATGGGGATTTCTGTAAAGTGTCGCTCACGTAACGCTGGTACGGATGGTAGCTCGCTGAGTATTCCGAATGACAATCTAATAAAACTAGATACAGCCTGCAAGGCATTCAATTGCACGCCATATTTTGCTGTTGTGATTGATGAGGCCGATTCAATAACGGCTTTCATCCTGAGCAAAGTGCATCTGACTACCATTTCCCCTCCAGGTAAAGAAGTCATTTCTTGGAAGATGCGCAAGACAAATATTGCTCTATACGAAGTTGATCCTGAGATAAAAATCTTTAAGTTTTCTACTGGTACTAGTAATTGGTGGGCTGACTAGCAAAAAATACCGCTAGAATATCGAACGATCGTGCTTTTTTGTAAATCTGTCTGCGCTTTTGCGTTTGTTTGTAACTTTGAATAAGGAACTTTTATGACTGCTCAATATCAAGTGATTGGCGACGTTGCTGTCGTGACTCTTGCTAACCCTCCCATGAACGGTCTGTCGCACGCCACGCGGCTTGCTATTGCTGACGGCGTGCACAAGGCGAATGCGGATGCGGCTGTGAAATCCATCGTGGTCACGGGTGCTGGCAAAGCATTTTGTAGCGGTGCGGACATTACCGAGTTCGGTTCGGACAAGTCGATTCAAGAGCCGAATCTGCTTTCTTTGATTTTGCTGCTGGAAAACTCTGCCAAGCCCACCATTGCCGCTGTTCACAGCATTTGTATGGGTGGCGGTTTGGAGTTGGCGCTGGGTTGTCACTACCGCATCGCGGCGCCTGGCGCACTGGTCGCTCTGCCGGAAGTCAAGCTGGGC
>JBJOLD010000026.1:0-5700 GCA_046045765.1 Pseudomonadota bacterium
CGTGGATAGAACGGGCCGACTCTTTTCCACCCCACTGCGTCAGCGCAGGCTGGTTGAGCAGCTTGCGCATTTGTTTGAAACCACGTATCAGCCGCTCCACATCGTCGCGCTCACCCAAAAAATTGGGGTCGATCAGCGGTGCGGCAAACGGGTCTTTGCTGGCCAGGGTTAGGCTGCCACGGCTTATTGGGCGCAGCAGGCAAACGTGGCACGAATAGCCGTGGCCTAGCACCGTGGTGCGACCATGGTTCACCAGCTTGGCAATTGCAAAGTGAAACTGTAGGTCAGGCCTGCGCTCCTCGGGCTGGCTTTTAACAAAGCCACCCGCTTCGGCGAAGTTGGTCGTTAGCATGCCCGTGCGTTTGCTGCGCCATTCAAAGACGCCTTTGAATCCGGCAATCAATCCGTGCAATGACACGCCAAAGGTGTTTTTCAATGCCGGGGCGTTCACCACCTGCACCACGTCAATGTGGTCGTGCAAGTTCTGGCCCACACCAGGCAGGTCGTGCACGGTGACGATGCCGTTTTTCACCAGGTGGTCATGCGGGCCAATGCCGGAGAGCATCAAAATCTGCGGCGACTGCAGCGCACCAGCGCACAGCAACACTTCACGCGATGCACGTAGCTGTTTGGTTTCACCCTCGTGCACAAACTCCACGCCCACGGCCCGCTTTTCTTCCATGACGATACGCGTGGTGTGTGCACCAGTCAGCACATGCAGATTGGGCCGATTCAGGTTGGGCGTGAGGTAGGCCTTGGCTGCGCTGAAGCGTTCGCCATTTTTGTGGGTCACCTGGTACACGCCCACACCTTCTTGGGTGGGGCCATTGAAGTCGGGGTTAGCAACATAGCCTGCTTGCACGCCAGCTTGTACAAACTGCGTGCCTAGCGTGTTGGGCGTAGTCAGGTCTTGCACATGCAAAGGGCCATCACCACCATGCAGTGCGTCTGCGCCACGCGCATTGCCTTCGGATTTTTTGAAATACGGCAGCACCTCGTCAAAGCTCCAGCCGGTATTGCCCAGTGTGGCCCAGTGGTCGTAGTCTTCGCGCTGGCCACGGGTGTAAATCATGGCGTTAACTGAGCTGGATCCACCCAGCACCCTGCCGCGCGGCTGATAGCCCCGGCGGCCATTCAGGCCGGGCTGGGGCGTGGTTTCAAACTTCCAGTTGGCCTCGCCGGTCTTGGCGATTGCAGCCAGACCTGCGGGGCAATGAATCATCACACTGGTGTCGGCGGGGCCTGCTTCTAGCAGTACCACCTGAATGGCGGGATCTTCGGTTAAGCGGGCAGCCAGCACGCAACCCGCCGAGCCACCGCCCACAATGATGTAGTCCAACATAGCGCACCTTTTAATTTGCTTTCACACCGAAATACGACAGCCAAAGTTATCGCATGCGCGCCACACTGCCAACCCGGTTTACCCGCAGCTGATCTGGATTACTTCTTCTAAGTCCATAAATTAAATTGCACACAATTTAATTGCACACTATAATTCAAACATGCCTTCCACAACAACCTCGCCACAAGCCAACGCAGCCCTTCTGCTAGACAACCAGCTGTGTTTTGCGCTGTACTCCACCTCGCTGGCCATGACCAGGCTGTACAAGCCACTACTGGAAACGCTGGGCCTAACCTACCCGCAGTACCTGGTGATGCTGGTGCTTTGGGAGCAAGACGGGTTAACCGTATCTGCCTTGGGCGAACGGCTGTACCTGGACTCTGGCACGCTCACACCGCTACTCAAACGCATGGAAGCCAATGGCTGGCTCACACGCCAACGCGCCGCCGAAGACGAGCGCCGCGTGCTGGTCAGCCTGAGCGCCGAAGGTCGCAAACTCAAAACCAGAGCGAGCGCTGTACCTGCTTGCCTGGTGCAGGCCGCAAGTTGCCCGGTGCCGGAGCTCATGGCCTTGACCCAACAAGTCCAGGCGCTGCGCCAGCGGCTGACTAAGGACACAAGCCCAGCAGGCACCGACGCTATTGCCTAAGCGAGCACCCTGTGCTTTTTACTACTCTCTACCGCCCATACCGATTTTTACCCCGCTCACACCGAGCATTTTTTAGGACTCACCATGACCACCAAAGTTGAAAAAGTTGTTTACCAAGCCCATGCCACATCAACCGGCGGCCGCGATGGCACCACCCGCACCTCGGATGGCCTCATTGACGTCAAACTCACCACTCCCAAAGAAATGGGCGGGGCCGGCGGTGGCGTGAATCCTGAGCAGTTATTTGCCGCTGGATATAGCGCATGCTTCATTGGTGCTATGAAATACGTAGCAGCAACACAAAAGATCGCAATGCCAGCTGACACCAGCATCGAAGCCACCGTTGGCATTGGCGCAATTCCTCAGGGCTTTGGTATTGAAGTGCAGTTGGCAGTCACCGTGCCCGGCATGGACCGCGCAGCAGCACAGGCTTTGGTAGACAAGGCCCATGCGGTGTGCCCTTACTCCAACGCCACACGTGGCAATGTTGAAGTAACCATTACCGTGGTGTAACTGTTCGTTTGGGTACAGACGCCTGGCTCTTGGGAGTGAAAAAAACCTGGAATGAGTTAAGTCCAGAGCAGATTGCACGGCCTGATTTGAATGGGTATGTAGAAACAATGTGACTTGCAAACTGTACGTCAGTCAGTTGCTGCATGATGTGGCTCACACAATTCAAATCGGGACACGGAGATTTCATGAGACTGGCACTGCTGTCAGATATCCACAGCAACATTCAAGCTCTGGATGCTTGTCTTGCACATGCACGCGCCCAGCGGGCTCAGCGTTTTGCTTTCTTGGGCGATATGGTGGGCTACGGTGCCGACCCGGGTGCCGTTGTCGACCGTGTCATGCTCATGACCGAAGAAGGCGCCATGGTGCTCAAAGGCAACCACGATGCCATGGCGGTCAACCCTCCTAACAGTGTCAAAACCATGGGCGAGAGCACCGCTCAATGGACCCACGACAGCTTAAATCCACTACAGCGCCAGTGGCTAGATTCCTTGCCGCTGACCCACCAACAAGACACCGTGCTACTGGTACACGCCAGTGCAGATGGCCCTGAGCTATGGCGTTATGTATACGACGAACGCGCGGCCACAGCCAGTCTGAATGCTGCAACGGCGGCTTGGGCCAGCGTGCGCTACGTGTTTGGCGGCCATGTGCATGCGCAAACTTTGTATTACCGGGGTGCTTCGTCCGGCCTGATGAAGTTTTGTCCCCATGCGGGGGTGGCACTCCCCGTCCCAAAACGTCGCCAATGGCTGGCTACAGTGGGCTCGGTAGGCCAGCCGCGCGATGGCAAACCCGCTGCCATGTACGCCATGTTGGACACCGCGCGCGCCCAGCTTACCTTTCACCGCGTGCCCTATAACCATACGGCAGCGGCAGCGGCGATTCTCAAAGCAGGGCTGCCTGCATTCTTTGCAGAACGACTGGAGATGGGGCGATGAAACTCCTGGAGCCCGGCACGCAGCTCGACGGCTTCACCATTGAGGAGTGCATTCACTCCGGTGGCATGGCGCATATATACCAAGTGCGTTTTACAGACAGCCGCCAAAGCATTGGCTTTCCCATGGCCATGAAAATTCCGCGCATGACTGCGGGCGACGGCGCCGAGAATATTGTGAGCTTTGAGGTGGAAAGCCAGATCATGCAAGTGCTCACCGGCACCCATGTGCCGCGGTTTGTGGCTGCCGGGGATTTGGACCGAGTGCCCTATCTGGCCATGGAGTACGTGCATGGGCGCACCCTGCAACACTGGCTGGACAGCGAGCTGGGGGCCAGCTTCGATGAGGTCACCAAACTGGGCGTCGCCATGGCCAACGCAGCTCACGCGCTGCACCAGCAAAACGCTGTCCACCTGGACCTCAAACCCGCCAACGTACTGCTTCGCGAAAGCGGCAAAGCGGTGCTGCTGGATTTTGGTCTTTCGTGGCATGCCCACTACCCCGACCTACTGGCAGAACAACTACGCAAAGCAGTGGGGTCGCCGGCCTGGATCGCACCAGAGCAAGTGGTGGGGGTGCGGGGTGACCCTCGCAGCGACATTTTTGCCATTGGCGTGATGCTGTACCAGCTGTGCACACGTCAACTGCCGTTTGGTGAACCGCAGACCGCCGCTGGGTTGCGCCAGCGCCTGTGGATGGACCCGGCACCGCTACGCAAGCTGCGCCCCTCGGTGCCCGTGTGGTTGCAAGAAGTGGTAATGCGTTGCCTGGAACCCGAGGCGGCCAAGCGCTACCCCTCGGCTGCACATTTGGCGTTTGACCTAAGTCATCCCGCGCAAGTGCAAATCACCAGCCGTGGCACCAATGTAACTGGCACCAAGTTCAGCACCCATTTCAAGCGCTGGATCAAGGCCGCTGGCATGCATTACCAGCCCAGCCCAATACCGTCCCATCAAATTGCCGAAGTGCCCATCGTCATGGTGGCCGTGCCCCACAAAGACGTGACCGATGCCACGCTGTACTCCCTGCGCCAAGCGGTGGCCCGCTCGCTGGGTAACCGCCCTGGGGCACGTTTGGCCTGCGTGACGGTTATCTCGATCAGCCAAACCAGTGCGTCGGAAGAAGACAAGAGTGAGACCAACGTACACCGCCGCCACCTTGCAGCGCTGCACCAATGGGCCAAACCGCTAGACCAAAGCGGCCACCAAGTATCGTGCCACGTACTCGACTCTAGCGACACTGCCCAAGCACTTCTGGACTACGCCCGCGGCAATAACGTGAGCGTGATCGTCATGGGTGCAGCCACCCACGGCCTGAAAACACAGCGCTTTATGGCCACAGTACCCATCAAAGTGGCCATGGATGCGCCATGCACCGTGATACTGGTAAAACAATCGTTGCCCTTTGAGCACCTGGGTGCGCCTGAAAAGCGCGCGTCTGCGCAGGTCACGGGCTACTCCGACTCAGACGCCGACAGTCCATCCACCTACGGCGATGACCTGAGGCCGCTGGGGTAGACAATCAGGGCATGACTGCTGTAACCCATGCCTTTGAATCTCTCACGCCTGACCTGGTTCTGGATGCCCTGGAATTTGCAGGGCTGCGCGGTGATGGCCGCCTGACAGCCCTGTCGTCGTACGAAAACCGGGTCTACCAAGTGCACCTGGAGGACGGTAGCGTGGTTGTTGCCAAGTTCTACCGACCCCAGCGGTGGAGCGATGCGCAAATTTTGGAAGAACACAGCTTTGCCGCCGAACTCATGGCGGTTGAAGTGCCTGCAATTGGCCCACTGACGCTGAATGACCAAACTCTGCACCACTTTGGCGGATTTGCCTTCAGCGTGAGCCCTCGACGCGGTGGTCGCGCACCGGAGCTAGACGATGGCGAGGTGCTGGAATGGATAGGCCGCTTTCTCGCCCGCATCCACACGGTGGGCGCAAAACAGCCATTTGTGCAACGCCCCGCGCTGAACCTGGCCACCTTTGGTACCGAGCCCATGCAATGGCTGCTGGAGAACAACAAAGTGCCGCTGGACGTGCAATCGCTATGGACTCGCAAGTGCCAGAATGCTATTGATTTAATAGCTAGTTACGCAACATTGACGGGCTCTACAGGCCAAAATGGCACTAAAAACGTAGGTGCCAGCGGCATTCGCCTGCTACGCCTGCACGGCGACTGCCACCCTGGCAACATTTTGTGGACCCCCGCTGATGCGGCCCCAGCCACCGGCCCTGGCCCGCACTTTGTGGACCTAGACG
>JBJOLD010000117.1:0-9063 GCA_046045765.1 Pseudomonadota bacterium
TGCTCACGTAACTTGCTGCGGAAGTCCGAGCGGCCAAAGCCGTCGGTACCCAACACTTTGTAGGTGCGGCCCTTAGGAATAAAGGGACGAATCTGCTCGGCATAGGCCTTCATATAGTCAGTGCTTGCAACAACGGGGCCTTTTGCTTTTTCCAGCTGTTGGGCCACGAACGAGACGCGTGGTGTTTCCAGCGGGTGCAACAGGTTCCAACGCTCGGCGTCTTGGCCGTCACGGGTCAGCTCGTTAAAGCTTGGGCAGCTCCATACGTCTGCAACCACGCCCCACTCTTTTTCCAGCAATTCTTGCGCCGCGATACTTTCACGCAGGATGGTTCCTGAGCCCAGCAGTTGCACCCGTGGGGCCTGAGCATCAGACGCGCCTTCTTTGCACAGGTACATGCCCTTGATGATTTGCTCTTCGGTGCCAGCTTTAAGGCCGGGCATGGGATAGTTTTCATTGAGCAGCGTAATGTAGAAGTACACGTTATCCTGCTTCTCTACCATGCGCTTCAAGCCGTGATGCAAGATAACGCCCACTTCGTGCGCGAAGGTGGGGTCGTAGCTGATGCAGTTGGGAATAGTGCCTGCCATGATGTGGCTGTGGCCGTCTTCGTGCTGCAGGCCTTCGCCGTTTAGCGTGGTGCGCCCGGACGTGCCACCCAACAAGAAGCCGCGTGCCTGCATGTCGCCCGCAGCCCAGGCCAAGTCGCCAATGCGCTGGAAGCCGAACATCGAGTAGTACACGTAGAACGGCACCATGATGCGGTTGCTGGTGCTGTAGCTGGTGGCCGCAGCAATCCAGCTGCTCATGCCGCCGGCTTCGTTAATGCCTTCTTGCAGGATCTGGCCCTGCTTGTCTTCGCGGTAGTACATCACCTGGTCTTTGTCGACTGGGGTGTAGTTCTGGCCAGCCGGGTTGTAGATACCCACTTGGCGGAACAAGCCTTCCATACCAAAGGTACGGGCTTCGTCCACCAAAATGGGCACCACGCGGGGGCCCAAAGCCTGGTCGCGCAGCAGCTGTGTCAAGAAGCGCACATAGGCCTGTGTCGTGGAGATTTCACGGCCTTCAGCAGTGGGCTCGATCACGCTCTTGAAGGTTTCTAGCGATGGCACGGTGAAAGACTCATCGGCCTTGGTACGGCGGTGTGGCAAGTAGCCACCAAGCGCCTTGCGCCGTTCGTGCAGGTACTTCATTTCCGGCGTGTCGTCGGCAGGTTTGTAAAACGGAATGTCCGCAATCTGGCTGTCAGGCACGGGAATGTTGAAGCGGTCGCGGAAGGCTTTGATGTCCTCGTCGGTGAGCTTCTTGGTCTGGTGCACATTGTTCTTGCCTTCGCCAGACTTGCCCATGCCAAAACCTTTAACGGTCTTGATCAACAACACAGTCGGCTGGCCCTTGTGGTTTACGGCTTTGTGGAAAGCGGCATACACCTTTTGAGAGTCATGTCCACCACGGCGCAGGTCAAAAATAGCCTCGTCGCTCATCTTGGCAACCATCTCGGCAGTACGTGGGTCTTTGCCGAAGAAATGTTTGCGCACATAAGCGCCATCGTTAGCCTTCATGGCTTGGTAGTCGCCGTCCAACGTGTCCATCATGACCTTGCGCAATGCGCCTTCTTTGTCGCGTGCCAGCAATGGATCCCAGCCCTTGCCCCACAGCAGCTTGATCACGTTCCAACCAGAGCCGCGGAACTCACCTTCCAGCTCTTGAACGATCTTGCCGTTGCCACGAACTGGGCCGTCCAGACGCTGCAGATTGCAGTTGATCACAAACACCAGGTTGTCCAGGCCTTCGCGTGCAGCCAGGCCAATCGCACCCAAGGACTCCACTTCGTCCATCTCGCCGTCGCCACAGAACACCCACACCTTGCGGTTTTCGGTGTTGGCAATGCCACGGGCGTGCAGATATTTCAAGAAACGGGCTTGGTAAATCGCCATCAAAGGGCCCAAGCCCATGGACACGGTAGGGAACTGCCAGAACTCGGGCATCAGCTTGGGGTGTGGGTAGCTGGACAGGCCCTTGCCGTCCACCTCTTGGCGGAAATTGAGCAATTGCTCTTCCGTCAGGCGGCCTTCCAAATAGGCGCGGGCATACACACCGGGCGACACGTGGCCCTGGATGTAGAGACAGTCGCCACCGTGCTCTTTGCCGGGCTCGTTGCTCTCGGCGTGCCAAAAGTGGTTAAAGCCAGCACCAAACAAGCTCGCCAGGGATGCGAATGAACCAATGTGACCACCCAAATCACCACCGTCTATGGGGTGGTGGCGATTGGCCTTGACCACCATAGCCATCGCGTTCCAGCGCATGTAGGCGCGCAAGCGCTCTTCAATTTCGAGGTTGCCAGGCGAGCGCTCTTCGTCGTCGGGTTCGATGGTGTTGACGTATCCCGTAGTGGCTGAGAACGGCATGTCAATGCTGCTTTGGCGGGCGTGCTCCAGCAACTGTTCCAGTAAGAAATGGGCGCGCTCAGGGCCCTCACTTTGAATCACGGCGCTGAGTGCGTCCATCCACTCACGGGTTTCTTGGTTGTCGACGTCTGCGGCCTGGCCACCCGCCGCGTTCTGGGGAACTGCTGACATTTGTTGTCTCCTGGTTGCGTTTTTGTTAAACGTTTTACGTAATTTAATACCGTATTTCTATTTTTACACAACTTTCTCAAAATTTCAAATCATGCTTTTCTATTTTGTAATGTGAAATTTTGATGTAATTCGCATGTAACCTGAGCCCACAGTGCACGATTCATGCAATTGGCTAACCTACACTCAGACGATGCCTTTACCGAACCTCAAACAACTGTCTAACCCGCTGGCAATGACTCCGGTGGGCAGTGCTAAGCGATGGTGGCAAAAACTCACCCCACATCGCCAAGACCGCGTTGCCATGCTTGTGCCTTTAGGTGCTGTTTTATTGTTTTTTTTTGCAATCGTTGCGGCGTTGACTTACCTACGGGTAGAGGAAATGGACCGCGAGCAAGAAGCTGTGCAGCGTGATGTGGAATACACCCAGCAACGCCTGCGTTTACGGCTTTTAGAGCGTCAAGAACAGCTCATGCGCGTGGCCCGCGAAGTATCAAGCCGCGAGCTCGACTACGACGATTTCAGGGCACGCGCAGGTGCAATGGTGAACCAATACCCCGAAATTCAAGGGCTGGCATGGATTGACGAAAAACGCCGCCTCAAAGCGGGTTCGGGAACCACAACACAGCCTTTCGGTAACCGAATTTACGGGGTGTTCGGCGAGGCCCAGAATCCTGCTGATTTACAAAACGCATTTGCACAAGCGCGTGAATCCAACCAGCCCACCTATTTTCAAAGGCCACGCTCCGGTGACTTCGCGCCACTCCTGCAAATGTATTTGCCGCTCAATGACAGAGGCAAGTTTTCAGGGGTGCTGTTAGCTGAATATTCGGTAGACGGTTTGTACCGCTATGGCGTGCCAGACGAGGTGAACTCACGTTACGCAATTTCTTTGTTGGACTCCAACGGTGCAATGCTGGCTGGCACGTCTATTCCGACACGCAAAGTAGTCAGCAAATTTCTACCTTGGACAAGAATCCCCAACGAATACGCCATGCCCGTGTCACCTGTAGGCATTAGCTTGGTGATCAGGGCACAGGCATACCGGGCCTCATTAGGGGTGATTGGTAGCGGGCTTTTTTGGCTGGTCACTGCGCTCAGTGTGATGACTGCATGGATGCTGATTGCCAACTGGCGCCACACCCGTACCCGCCTGCAGGCTCAACAAGCGCTGATGTCCGAAACCAACTTTCGTCGTGCCATGGAAAACTCCATGCTGACTGGTATGCGTGCTATGGATTTGCAGGGCAGGATTACGTATGTCAACGCCGCTTTTTGTCAGATGACAGGATGGGGTGAGTCCGATCTGGTGGGGCGCACCGCGCCGTTCCCGTACTGGCCTGAAAGTGACCGCGAGCAGCTGACAGCACGATTGGAAGAAGAGCTCACCGGAAAAACATCTACTGGTGGCATTCAAGTGCGGGTACAGCGTAAAGACACCAGCTTATTTGATGCCCGGCTGTATGTATCGCCCCTAATCGATTCGATGGGAACGCAAACGGGTTGGGTAACCTCGATGACCGACATTACCGAGCCTAACCGGGTGCGTGAGCAGCTCTCGGCGTCCCACCAACGGTTTACCACCGTACTAGAAGCGGTGGACGCTTCTATTTCTGTGGCACCGCTGGGCAGCGACGAGATGTTGTTTGCAAACCGCCTCTACCGCCAATGGTTTGGCACGCTGGCCAACGGGCACTTGCAGTTAGTCGCACAAGCTGGCATTCCGCCGAGCCCCACCAACGACGAAACCCATGACAGCGTGGACTCATTTGTCGGCCTGCCCACCACAGCGCTGCCCGACACCGAGACAGAAAGTGCCGAAATTTTTATTGTCGAACTTGATAAGTGGCTTGAGGTTCGTACCCGCTACCTGAGCTGGGTAGACGGTCGCTTGGCACAAATGGTGATTGCCACCGACATTACCCAGCGCCGTTTGGCTGAAGAACAGTCTGCAACCCAGGCAGAGCGTGCGCAAACCGCTAGCCGCCTGATCACTATGGGAGAAATGGCATCGAGCGTGGCCCACGAGTTGAATCAGCCCCTTACCGCCATAAACAACTATTGCAATGGCATGGTGTCGCGCATCAAAGATAAGCAAATCTCCGAAGAAGAATTGCTGGGTGCGTTGGAAAAGACTGCCCGCCAAGCACAACGGGCGGGGCAAATCATTCAGCGCATTCGTGCCTTTGTAAAGCGCAGTGAACCCAACCGTACGCCCTCTGAAGTAGGCCTGATGGTGGCAGAAGCCGTAGAGCTGGCTGAAATTGAATTGCGCCGGTTCAACGTACGCCTAAACCATTACGTCGCAGCGCGCCTACCTTTGCTATTGGTGGACCCGATTTTGATTGAACAAGTGCTGGTCAATTTGCTGCGAAACGCAGCAGAATCGATTGACATGGCACAGCGCCCCACATCGGGGCGGCTGGTCGAGCTGCATGTGCTACCCAAGCAGATTGAAGGCAAGCAAGTCATTGAATTCGCCGTGCAAGACACAGGCAAAGGCATTGCGCCCGAGGTCATGGCGCGGTTGTACGAAGCGTTCTACTCCACCAAAGCCGATGGCATGGGCATTGGGCTGAGCTTGTGCCGCTCTATCGTGGAATCGCACCTAGGAAGGATGACGGCACAGAACATCTACAATGGGGAGGAGGTTTCAGGGTGCCGGTTCTCCTTCTGGATACCCTTAACCGATGTTGGTACCGCTGCCACTCGCAGCCTCACCAAGAGCAATTAAAACTGGACATTGCAATGAGTTTAATTCCTAAAAAAGGCACCGTTTACGTTGTGGACGACGACGAGGCCGTGCGCGACTCCTTGCAATGGCTTCTCGAAGGCAAAGGCTACAGAGTGCGATGCTTCGACTCTGCAGAATCGTTCCTGAGCCGTTACGACACACGCGAAGTTGCCTGCCTGATTGTGGACATTCGAATGGGTGGCATGACCGGCCTAGAACTCCAAAACCGTTTGATAGACGCTCGCTCGCCTTTACCCATTGTGTTTATTACTGGACATGGCGATGTGCCAATGGCAGTGGACACCATGAAAAAGGGGGCTATGGACTTCATCCAGAAGCCATTTAACGAAGAGCTGTTGGTGGGTCTGGTGGAACGAATGCTGGAACACGCAAAAGAAACTTTTGCCGACTACCAACTGTCTGTAAGCCGCGACGCGTTGTTGTCAAAACTGACCTTGCGCGAGTCGCAGGTACTCGAGCGCATCGTCGCAGGTCGTTTGAACAAACAAATTGCAGACGATCTGGGCATCAGCATCAAAACCGTAGAGGCCCACCGCGCCAACATTATGGAAAAACTCAGTGCCAACACCGTGGCTGATTTGCTCAAGATTGCACTGGGGCAAACTGCGGCCAAAAGCTAAGCGCTATAAAATATATAGCTGCCTATGCCCGTCCCCATTAGGGCTACGGGCTTTTTTACTTCTTAACGACAATGACTACTACACCTACTGCACAGCTCATCGATGGCAACGCGTTGGCCGCGCAACTCCGTGGCGATGTCGCCACGCGCGCCGCTACGCTCAAAGCGCGCGGCCTCACCGCAGGCCTGGCCGTGGTGTTGGTGGGCGAGAACCCTGCCTCCCAAGTCTACGTTCGTAACAAGGTTAAGGCCTGCCGTGATGCAGGCTTGCACTCGGTACTAGAGCGCTACCCCGCTGAAATGACCGAGTCCGATCTATTGGCACGCATCGACACACTGAACCACGACGACAGCATTCACGGCATCTTGGTGCAATTACCCTTGCCCTCGCATATCGATGCAAACAAGGTCATTGAAGCTATTTCTCCAGCCAAAGATGTGGACGGGT
This sequence comes from Pseudomonadota bacterium, assembly GCA_046045765.1. Lineage (GTDB taxonomy): Bacteria > Pseudomonadota > Gammaproteobacteria > Burkholderiales > Burkholderiaceae_C > Allorhodoferax. The sequence goes on from JBJOLD010000117.1 coordinate 6,402, forward strand.
TTCATGTAGCCAGTGCGGGGGCCTTGATGGTCGGCCAGCCAGGGTTCTGGCCCTGCACACCTTACGGCTGTATGAAAATGCTGGAATCTATTGGCTACAGCCTGCGCGGCAAACACGCAGTGGTCATTGGCCGCAGCAATATTGTGGGAAAACCCATGGCGCTGATGCTGCTGCAACAAAACGCCACAGTCACGGTGTGCCACAGTGCCACTGCTAACCTGAAAGCCATAACATTACAAGCCGATGTCATCGTGGCCGCCGTGGGCAAACGCAATGTGCTGACGGCTGATATGGTCAAGCCCGGCGCAGTGGTAATTGATGTAGGCATGAACCGCAACGATGAAGGCAAGCTCTGCGGTGATGTGGAATTTGCGGGCGTAAGCCAGGTGGCAGGGTACATCACACCTGTGCCTGGTGGCGTGGGCCCCATGACCATCACGATGTTGCTGGTCAATACGATGGAAGCCGCCGAGCACGAGGCCAATGCCAAAGGCTTGGCGTAAATTGCCCTTGTCTCTTGCATACCAACACTTACACCCCAGCTCTAGCTTCTGCTGTTTGTATATAAATATTGACTTCTCATGAACCCCTTATTGCAATTTGACGCGCTCCCCCTGTTTGACCAAATTCAACCTGAGCATGTAGCGCCAGCGGTAGAGCAACTTCTTACCAAAGCCAACGCAGCGCTGGAAACGGTAACGGCCCCGGCATTCGCGGCAGACTGGAATGCAATTGCACGCACTCTGGATGTCGCCACAGAACAATTGGGCACGGCATGGGGCGCTATCAGTCACCTCAACAGCGTGGCAGACACGCCTGAATTGCGTGCGGCATACAACGCCGCCTTGCCGGCGGTGACAGAATTTTGGACCCGCTTGGGTGCCGACGAGCGCCTGTATGCCAAATACAAAGCCATAGACATCGCGCAACTGAATTCAGAGCAAAAGCAAGCCCATAAAAATGCCATGCGCAACTTTGTGCTGGGTGGAGCAGAACTCACAGGGCACGCACGCACTCGATTTGCTGAAATTCAGGAAAAACAGGCTGAGTTAAGTCAAAAATTCAGCGAAAACACGCTCGACGCTACTGATGCGTTTTGCTACTTCGCCGCGTCAGAAGAGCTGGATGGCGTGCCAACCGACGTACAGCAAACCGCCTTGCTTGCCGCTCAAGCCGAGGGGAAAGCAGGCTACAAGCTCACTCTGAAAATGCCGTGCTACTTGCCGGTCATGCAATTTGCTACCAGCAGTGCTTTGCGTGAAAAACTGTACCGTGCGTACGTCACCCGAGCCTCAGACCAAGCCGAAGGGGACGCGCAAAGGTTCAACAACACCGATAACATCAACGCTATATTGACCTTGCGCCTGGAGGAAGCCAAACTACTGGGCTACCCAAACTTTGGCGCTGTATCGGTGGTGTCCAAAATGGCAGACTCACCAGAAGCCGTAGTTACCTTTCTGCGCGATTTGGGAAGCAAAGCACGCCCCTTTGCAGAGAAAGATCTTTCTGATTTGCGTGCTTTCGCCAAAGATCAATTGCAAATATCAGAACCACAAGCGTGGGATTGGCCGTTTGTGAGCGAAAAGCTGAAGGAAGCACGCTACTCGTTCAGCGAACAAGAAGTGAAACCCTATTTCACTGCGCCCAAAGTGTTGGCAGGTTTATTTAAGATTGTAGAGACACTATTTGACGTCTCCATTTCTAAAGACAGCGCACCAGTTTGGAATACGGGGGTAGAGTTTTATCGCATTGAACGTCAAACACCCTCCGGTATGCAATTGGTGGGGCAGTTTTACCTAGACCCTGCAGCCCGCAGTGGTAAACGTGGCGGTGCTTGGATGGACGATGTACGCACCCGCTGGCTACGTCCAGATACGGGCAAACTGCAAACCCCTGTCGCACACCTGGTGTGTAACTTTGCAGACAGCGTCGATGGCAAGCCAGCATTGTTGACCCATGATGATGTCACCACCCTCTTCCACGAATTCGGCCACGGCCTGCACCACATGCTCACCCAGGTCAATGAGCACGACGTATCAGGCATCAGCGGTGTGGAGTGGGATGCTGTAGAACTGCCCAGCCAATTCATGGAGAACTTCTGCTGGGAATGGAGCGTACTGCAACATATGACATCCCATGTAGACACCGGTGCGCCGCTGCCACGCGCATTATTTGACAAAATGCTGGCAGCCAAAAACTTTCAAAGCGGTATGCAAACCTTGCGGCAAATTGAGTTCTCGTTGTTTGACATGCTTCTGCACACCCAGCACAACCCCGCAGAAGACTTTATGCCGTTGTTATTAGAAGTGCGCAGTGAAGTGTCCATTCTCCAACCACCAGAATGGAGCCGTACAGCCCACACATTCAGCCATATATTTGCGGGTGGCTACGCCGCAGGCTATTACAGCTACAAATGGGCTGAAGTGCTGAGCGCAGACGCCTATGCTGCATTCGAAGAAACTGCTACCGAAGAAGGAGCACCCAATGTGGCCACAGGACGAAGATACCGAGAAACTATTTTGGAAGCGGGTGGTAGTCGCCCAGCCATGGAGTCGTTCAAGGCTTTTCGAGGCCGGGAACCATCCCTAGACGCCTTGCTACGCCATCAGGGCATGGCAGCGTAAACTTCACACAGTTTTTGGAGTTTTTCATGACTTGTCTT
>JBJOLD010000118.1:0-9762 GCA_046045765.1 Pseudomonadota bacterium
ACATAGGTTTTGAGATGCGCCTGCCTACGCAGTGGAACGGGCGGCTGCTGTACCAAGGCGGTGGTGGCAATGACGGCGTGGTGCGCCCGGCCGTAGGGCCGCAGGCAGCACCCGGCTATGCACTCAACCGCGGCTTTGCAGTGGTCACCACCGATGCGGGCCACCAAGGCCCCACGGCAGACTTTGGCTTTGATCCAATCGCCCGCGTCGACAACGCCTACAACGCGCACGACAAAGTGGCCGTTGCTGCCAAGGACTTGATTCAACGCTTTTACGCCAAGCCCGCCGACCGCTCCTACTTCATCGGTTGCTCCGGCGGTGGTCGCCAGGCCATGATGTTCACCCAGCGCTTTCCCAGCTATTTCGACGGCGTGATTGCCATGGCCCCGGCCATGCGCGTATCTAAAGGAGCCACCATTGCCGCTGCGTGGGACACGCAGGCATTGCAGGCTGTGGCGCCTGCGGGCGACGACGGCAAGCCGGTGTTGAGCAAAGCACTCTCAGACGGCGACTTGGGCCTGCTGCGCAAAAGTATTCTGAATTCTTGCGACGCGCAAGATGGCGTGGCCGACGGCTTGGTGTCTCACCCCGCTGCCTGCAAATTTGATGTAGCCAGTTTGCGATGCAAAGGTGCTAAAGACGACAGCTGCCTGGCACCCGCCCAAGTAAATGCGTTGCAAAAAATGTTCATCGGCGCCAAAGACGCTGCAGGCAAGCCGCTGTATTTCTCGTGGCCGTGGGACCCCGGCATGGGCCACCCGCAGAACGACTGGCGTGGCTGGAAGCTGGGCAACGCACCCGGCGGCAAAGCCAACTCCCGCCACGTGTTTTTGATGGAAGACGCGCTGCAGGGCTACTTCGTCACACCGCCCGACCGCAGCTTGAGCATTTACCAGTTTGACTTTGACCGCGACCCCCAGCGCATGGACGCACACGCCTGGATGTTCAACACCGCCGACGACGTGAAGCTCAGCGGGTTTCAGGCGCGCAACGGCAAGCTGCTGTTCATCCACGGCATGGCTGACCCCATTTTTTCACCGCACGAAATGGTGGACTACTACCAGCGTCTGCAGGCTGAAAACGGCGCCAAGACCAGCGATTTTTCGAGGCTCTTTTTGGCACCGGGCATGGGCCACTGCCAAGGCGGCGCGGCCACCGACAGCATCGACGGGCTAGGTGCTTTGGTGGACTGGGTTGAGAAAGGCAAAGCCCCCGAGCAACTCAACGCCAGCGGCACCAGCGTGTTCCCCGGGCGCACCCGCCCGCTGTGCGCCTACCCCCAACATGCCCACTACAAAGGGACGGGTGACGTTGAGCGCGCTGAGAGCTTTTTATGCAAAGAATAGTCCTGTAGCACCCGTGCAGACTGCGTAAGAAGCTATCAAAGTTGTAGCGTTTTTGAACGGGTTAGGTGGGTACTTGCGCTAACCGTGCTGAGCCGCCTCTTGGTGCAACCATGTCAAAAACGCCTCCACGGGTTTGCGCTTGGAGTGACGCGGCGGGTACACCGCAAAGTGGGCTTTTACTTTGATCGCCATGTCAATCGAAAACACAGGACGCAGTTTCTTTTCGGAAAGATGCAAGTTGGCTATGGTGGTGCTTTCCAGCGCGACACCCAAGCCTTGGGTGGCTGCATCCAGCGACATTTGGGCTCTGTCGAATTTGACTGCATACCGTTCGGGCGCACGCAGGTTGGTAAATTCATTGAACCAGTTGGACCACTGGACCACGCTCACATTGCTTTGTATCAGTGGAACATCGAGCAACTGTTCTGGTTTACGCAGCCGATGCTCTTTGATAAATGAAGGGCTGGCGAGCGGAACAATGCACTCTTCGAAGAGGGGCTCCACCACCAAATCAGGCCATTGTGGAATGCCGTACCGAATGTCGATGTCGGCCTGGCCCAGTGCGAAGTCACTCGGTGTGTGGGCTGCTGACAGATTGAGTGAAATATCCGGGTACGCAGTTGCAAATGCGCGTATGCGCGGCAATAGCCACAGGCTGGCGATGCTGGGTGCAGAGTGCACATAAAGACTGTTGCTCACACCTTGGCGCAAATCTTCGCTGGCCGCGGTAATGGCGATCAACGCGCCGCTGATTCGCGTGAGGTATTGCTCACCCGCAGTGCTCAGCTTGACCCCATGTGCGCTGCGCTCGAACAGGCGCACGCCCAAGTGTTGTTCGAGCTTGGCAACCTGGTGGCTGACGGCTGACGCCGTGAGGTGCAATTCATTGGCAGCCAGACCAAAACTTCGACGGCGCGCGACCGACTCAAAGGCCTGCAGGTGGGTGGTGGGTGGAAGACTGGCCATAGGGTGAACCCCGGTATCAAATTAATATATGTCATCTTAGACTGATAAATCATCGCTTGTCATCAAGTTAAGGCAAATCCAGAATCCGCTCACACCAACCACAGCGAGATTTCAACCATGCTCTTGAAAGACAAAGTAGCCGTTATTACCGGCGGTGCAGGCCTGAATGGTCTGGGCTACGCCACCGCACGCCAGATGGCAGCCCAAGGCGCCAAAGTCGTGATCCTGGATCTGGAGCGCGCCAAGCCTGCAGACGCTGCTGCGCAATTGGGCGCAGAGCACCTGGGACTGGTCGCAGACGTGACTAACAAAGCGCAGTGCGAAGCTGCAGCTGCAGCGATCGTCAGCAAGTACGGCCAGATTGATATTTTGGTGAACAACGCAGGTATCACCCAACCTGTGAAGACGCTGGAAATCACCGGCGCGGATTACGACCGCATTCTGGATGTGAGCCTGCGCGGCACGCTGTATATGTCGCAAGCTGCGATTCCTGCCATGCGCAAACAGCAGTCTGGCTCCATCATTTGTATTTCGTCGGTTTCTGCGCAGCGCGGCGGCGGCATTTTCGGCGGCCCGCATTACTCCGCCGCCAAAGCGGGCGTGTTGGGCCTGGCACGCGCCATGGCACGCGAGTTCGGGGGGGACGGCATTCGCATTAACTGCATTACCCCCGGCTTGATCGAGACCGACATCACCCAGGGCAAGCTGGACGACGCCAAGAAGGCGGAGATTTCCTCCACCATCCCGCTGGCCCGACTGGGCCGTGCGAGCGATGTAGCCGGAGCCTGCGTATTTCTGGCCAGCGACTTGTCTGCCTATTGCACCGGCATCACGCTGGACGTCAATGGCGGCATGCTGATTCACTAAACTTTTCTATCACTACAACAGGAGACAACCATGACACGTTTTTCAACTTTCCGCCGTGCCGCGCTGGTCACTGCCATGCTGGGGTTTGCGGGTCTTGCCGCAGCGCAGCCTGTCGTCAAACTCACACTAGGCCACGGCGCAGCACCTGGCAACCCAAGGCACGAAGCGTCGGTCAAGTTTGCAGACCTGGTCAAAGCCAAAACCAGCGGACGTGTGGAGGTGCAAATTGCACCGTCCGCCCAGCTGGGCGACGACGCAGCCATGGTGACCGCCTTGCGCACGGGGGCGCTGGATATGTCGGCCAATTCGCAAGGGGCGGTTGCCAATGCCGTGGCGGAATATGCGGCGTACGGCATGCCATTTATGTTTTCTACACCAGCCCAGGCTTTCAAGCTATTGGATGGCCCGTTAGGCAAAGAGCTGGCTGACAAATCAGCGGAAAAGGGAATGGTTGTTTTGGGATATTGGGACAACGGCATTCGCCACATGACCAATAGCAAACGCCCGATTACCAAGGTCGAGGATATGAAAGGACTGAAGATGCGCACACCGCCAGATGCAGTGTTGGTCGACATCATGCAGGCGCTGGGTGCAGAAGCACAGCAGATCAAATTCTCGGAGTTGTATGTGGCCTTGCAGCAGGGTGTGGTCGATGGCCAAGAGAACCCACTGGTGAATATCCACGCTAGCAAGTTGTATGAAGTGCAAAAGCACTTGGCGCTCACCAGCCACATGTTTCAGATGACGCCATTTTTGATGAGCAAGCGTACCTGGGATCGTCTGTCCGAAGCCGACCGTAAAGCCATTCAGGAAGCCGCCGCTGACGCCACCGCTTTGCAACGCAAGATGTCGCAAGACGCCGATGACAAGCTGCTGGCCGACCTCAAAGCGGCAGGTGTGCAGGTCACTACGGTAGACAAGGCCATGTTTGCCAAAGCCACGGCCAAAGTAGACGACAAATGGTTGGCTACACCCATTGGGCCTTACCTCAAGAAGGTCATTGCGGCAACGCGTTGATACGGGAGTAAAGCCATGAACTTCCTAGAACGCAGCATTGCAGTCCTATGCCAAGTGCTGGTTTGGGTCAGCACTGTCGTCATCTTCGCAATCTTGGTGGCCAACACCATATTGCGCTACGTCACAGGGTCCAGCCTTCAATGGGCGAATGAAGTGCCTGAGTTGCTGTTTCCATGGTTGGTCATGGCAGGGGTGGTGTTGGCGGCCCTGCATGGCGCACACATCACCACCAGCTTTTTGATGGAAAAGCTATCCATGGCTGCGCGCCGTGCGGTGGGCGTTCTGGGCTGGTTGGTGGTGTGCGGGCTGTATGCCACGTTGACAGTGGCCACCTACCGAATGCTTGAAATTGTCCACGATGAAAAATCACCCATCTTGCAGATCCCTGGGTCTGCCACCTATGCGTGTGTGATGTGCGGCATGGCCATGCTTTCTGTGCTGGCGGTCATCTCTGCCTGGCGCGCATTCCATGCAGACGCGGTTCCCGTCGATCCGGACGCCGTTCCAGTGGCCCATTGGTAAGCAGGAGAACCCCATGACCGCACTTATCCTTTTTGTATTTCTCGGCGCTGCCGTTATCGCCATACCCATCGCACATGCGCTGCTGGTGTCCGCCATGGCCGCTGCTGCGCTCTCGGACCGTGTACCGCTTGATCTGTTGGTGCAACAAATGGTGGCCCAGGTTCAGAGCTTTCCGCTGATTGCCATTCCGTTCTTTATGTTGACAGGTTCCCTCATGATGGGCGGACGTTTGGGCGAGGCGTTGATTGGTGTCTTGTCCACCATGATTGGTCGCTTTCATGGCGGCCCCGGCCAGGTGGGTGTTCTGTCATCCACCATCTTTGGTGGTGTGTCGGGGTCGGCGGTTGCCGATGCTTCCGCTATCGGCTCGTTGCTGATCCCGTGGCAAAAGCGCCTGGGTTACCCCCCTGCGTTTTCAGCCGCTACGCTGGCCGCAGCTGCCACGATTGACATCCTGATTCCGCCCTCTATTCCGATGATTTTGTTTGCCCTGTCCAGTAATACATCGGTGGCAGCGCTTTTTGTGGCGGGCATCCTGCCCGGGCTGTTGATGTGCGGCGGATTCATGGGCGTGTGCTGGTGGGTTGGGCGCAAGCGCAACTTTCCCCGGGAAACCAAGAAGCTGGACTGGTCGCTTTTTCGCACCCAATTGCTGTACGCCTCGCCTGCCCTGGTGCTGCCGGTGCTGATCGTTATCTTTCTGCGCTTTGGCATTGCCACACCCACTGAGGTCAGTGTTCTTTCGACGCTGTACGCTGGCTTGGTGTCTGTCATCGTGTACCGGGATCTTGGCATCAAGCGCCTGCACACCGCGGTGGTGGAGGCGGGGCTTGCTACGGGCGTGGTGCTGTTGGTCATCATGGCTTCAGCGGCCATCGGTTGGCTGCTGACTTTTGACCGCATGCCCGACGGCGTGGTCGGCTGGGCCCAGGCGAATCTCTCAAGCGGCTGGAGCGTGATTCTGCTCATGAATGTGCTGATGCTGGTATGTGGCATGTTCATTGATCTGCCTGCCGCTGTGCTGCTGTTGACACCGGTGTTTGTGCCTTTGGCCAATTCAATTGGCATGGATTTGACCCAGCTCGGCATCATGATGACCGTCAATCTGGCTATCGGTCTGTATACCCCGCCGGTGGGAACAACGCTATTTATTACCAGTTCATTGGCCAAGGTCAAGGCTGGCGAGACCGTGCGTGAACTCGGCCCTTTCTATGCAGTTGCTTTCCTGGTTCTGTTACTGGTGTCGTATGTGCCAGCTTCGATTCTCAAATAACTGAACCTTCACCCATTTTGGAGTATTTGAATGAGTCATCAAGAGGACAAACTGTCAGCGTTGGCGCAGTCCGCCTACCGCATTCGCCGCTTTGCGCTGCGCATGGGCGAGGTGCAAGGCCAGGGCTATATCGGGCAAGCTTTGGGGTGGTCGGATGTGCTGGCAGTGGCCTACAGCCACGCGCTGCAATACCGTGCAAACGATCCACTGTGGGAAGACCGGGACCGCTTTTTGCTGTCGCACGGCCACTACGCCATCGCCCACTACGCAGCGCTGATCGAGGCCAAGATTATTGCCGAAGACGAACTTGAAACCTACGGTAGCGACGACAGCCGCCTGCCCATGTCGGGCATGGCCACTTACACGCCGGGTATGGAGATTTCTGGTGGTTCACTGGGCCAAGGCCTACCCATTGGCGTGGGCATGGCGCTGGCTTTGCGGCACAAGCAAAGCAAGGCATTCGTTTACAACTCGATGTCAGACGGTGAATTGGATGAGGGCTCCACCTGGGAAGCCGCCATGTCTGCAGCGCACCATGGTTTAGGCAACTTGATTTGCTTGGTGGATATCAACAACCAGCAGGCTGACGGCCCCTCTACCAAGATACTGGGATTTGAACCACTGGCCGACAAGTGGCTGGCCTTCGGCTGGCACGTGCAGCGTGTAGACGGCAACGACATGGCTGCGGTGTTGGCGGCCTTTGATAGCGCGCGCAATTTGACCGAAGCAAAACCCCGCGTCATTTTGTTCAACACCCTGATGGGCAAGGGCGTTCCTTTCTTGGAAACGCGAGAGAAAAATCACTTTATTCGCGTGGACCCGCCAGAGTGGCAAAAGGCCCTCCAAATACTTGACGACGCACAGGCAGAAGGAGCCCACGCATGAACACCGCAGTTGCAGAAAAGAAACCCCGGCTGACCACCTCGGCCATGATCGCCTCGATTGCTTCAGAAGGGCAAAAGGTGGTTGCAGCGCCCTTTGGCAAAGCGCTGGTGGAACTGGCAGCCAACCGCCCCGAAATCGTCGGCTTGACGGCAGATTTGGGTAAGTACACCGACATGCACTTGTTTGCTCAGGCTTACCCCGAGCGATTTTTCCAGATGGGCATGGCCGAACAGCTGTTGATGGCTGCCGCCGGTGGCATGGCCAAAGAAGGCTTGATGCCATTTGCCACCACTTATGCTGTGTTCGGCACCCGGCGCGCCTATGACTTCATCCACCAGGTGATTGCCGAAGAAAACCTGAACGTGAAGATGTGTTGCGCCTTGCCGGGTTTGACCACCGGCTATGGCCCCAGCCACCAGGCCACCGAAGACATTGCCATGATGCGCGGCATTCCCGGTCTGACCATCATTGACCCCTGCGACGCGCTCGATATTCAGCAGGCCGTGCCGCAAATGGCAGCCCATAACGGCCCTGTCTATATGCGCTTGCTGCGTGGCAGCGTGCCCATGGTGCTGGACGAAATTGAGGGTTACAAGTTTGAGTTGGGCAAAGCCAAGATGCTGCGTGAAGGTGCTGATGTGCTGGTGATCTCCAGCGGCATCATGACCATGCGCGCGCTGGAAGTTGCTATAGATTTGGCGAAAGACAATGTGGGTGTGGCGGTGCTGCACTGCCCAACGATCAAGCCCTTGGACGAGGCCAGCATCATCGCCGCCGTGCGCAAGCAGCACCGACTGGTGGTGGTTGCAGAAAACCATTCGGTCATCGGTGGCTTGGGCGAGGCCGTTTCCAGTGCCTTGCTGCGCAACAGGGTGCAACCGGCAGCCTTTGAGTTGGCGGGATTGCCCGACCAGTACCTCGATGCAGGTGCGTTACCCACGCTGCACGACCGCTATGGCATCAGCCGCGAAGTTCTGGGCAAACGCGTTTTGAAGTGGTTGGGCTAATTTCAACTAAAAAAAGTCCTGCAGCCCTCGCGTAGACTGCGTAATCAGCTATCAAAGTTGTAGCGCTTTGCGGTCAGACCTTGGGTATTTCCCGTGGTTTTCCGCTATCGTCAATGGCCACATAGGTCACCGTGGCTTCGGTCACCTTGGCGTATTTTCCCTGGGCGCGGTAGGTCTCGGCGTACACCGACACTTCCACGGTGATGGACGTGCGCCCGATGCGGATGACCTTGGAGAAAAAGCTCAAGATATCGCCCACGCGCACGGGTTGCTTGAACACAAATTCTTTCACCGCCACGGTGGCCATGCGGCCCTGGGTGTAACGCGCGGGCACCACAGAGCCCGCCAAGTCCACCTGGGCCATGACCCAGCCGCCAAAAATATCGCCATTGGCGTTGCAGTCCGCGGGCATGGGGATGACCTTCATCACCAGCTCCTCGTCGGTGGGCAAAGAGACATTTTCGGGGCTGGTATTTGTAGACATGGGCACAATCCTTGGTAATCAACTCACAGAATTGTCGTCCATGCGCCCCTCAGGCCACCCAGTCGCTTCGTCCGCCCAACCCTCCGCGCCACTTTCCAGCACGCCACAGCCTCCCAGCAAGACCGATTGGCAGACCCTGCAGCGTCTTTTTCCGTACCTGTGGATCTACAAATGGCGGGTATTGGCGGCGCTGGCCTTCATGATTGGGGCCAAGCTGGCCAATGTGGGCGTGCCGCTGCTGCTCAAAAACCTGATTGATGCCATGACCATCAAGCCCGGCGATACCGTGGCGTTGGTGGTGGTGCCGATGGCGCTGCTGATTGGCTATGGCGCACTGCGGCTGTCCACGTCGCTGTTCACCGAGTTGCGCGAACTGGTGTTTGCCAAGGCCACTGAGGGCGCTGCGCGCAGCATCAGCCTGCAGGTGTTTCGCCATTTGCACGCCATGAGCCTGCGCTTCCACCTGGAGCGCCAGACCGGTGGCATGACCCGTGACATCGAGCGTGGCACGCGTGGTGTGCATTCGCTGATCAGCTACTCGCTGTACAGCATCATCCCCACGCTGATCGAGGTGACGTTGGTGCTGACGCTGTTGGCGGTCAAGTTTGATATCTGGTTTGCTTGGATCACCATCATTGCGTTGGTGTTCTACATCACCTTCACCATCACGGTGACCGAGTGGCGCACGCAGTTTCGCAAGAAGATGAACGAGATGGACAGTACGGCCCATAGCCGCGCCATCGATTCGTTGCTGAACTACGAGACGGTGAAGTACTTCAACAACGAAGAGTTCGAGGCCAAGCGCTACGACGAAAACCTGGAGCGCTACCGCCGCGCCGCCGTCAAGAGTCAGACCACATTGAGTCTGCTCAACACCGGTCAGCAGCTCATCATCGCCGTGGGGCTGGTGGCCATGCTCTGGCGCGCCACGCAGGGTGTGGTGGATGGCCGCATGACGCTGGGCGATTTGGTGATGGTCAACGCTTTCATGATTCAGCTCTACATTCCGCTGAACTTTTTAGGTGTGATTTATCGCGAGATCAAACAGAGCCTGACCGACCTGGAAAAAATGTTCACCCTGATGGAGCGTGAGCGCGAGATTGCCGATGTGCCCGGCGCACAGGCCTTGCAGCTGGCCGCCAACGGTGCAGATGCCGCCGTGCGCTTTGAAGACGTCACTTTCAGCTACGACCCCGCAGGTAGCGCAGCCGCCAAAGGCACCACGGCGCGCACCATATTGCACGGTATCAGCTTTGAGATTCCGGCCGGAAAAACAGTGGCGGTGGTGGGGCCTAGCGGCTCTGGTAAATCCACGTTGGCGCGGTTGCTGTTTCGTTTTTATGACGTGGGCCATCCGAATGACCCCTCCGGTAGTCAGGGCCGCATCACCATCGC
>JBJOLD010000127.1:0-5835 GCA_046045765.1 Pseudomonadota bacterium
CCGAAGCGATCAATGCGGCAGGGGTTGAGCCCAACACACTGGCCTGCTTGCGCGCAGTGACCTGGTTCAAGTCCACGTCAAACAGCCACAGCGTTTGGCCATCGGCCACGATGGTTTGCTCAAACGGTTTTTTGTAAACAAACTTGAAGCGGTTGGGCCTGGAAAATTCAAATGACCCACTGGAAATTTTAGTCCTCGCCGCTTGCCCGTCCTTTGCGGGCAACGTCACCACCTGCGAAAAATCTGCCCGGCCTGATTTAGTCTGCTTAACAAAGTTCTCCAAGCCTTCTAGGCCGGTAGCCCCCGTGGAATAAGCGTAAGCAGCTATAAAAAAAGTAGCAACTTTTAACAGAAATGATTTATTCATTGCGGGTAGGCACCAAAATTTCACGCTGACCGCTGCCACTCATGGAGCTCACCAAGCCTGCTTTTTCCATGTCTTCCACCAACCGGGCAGCCCGGTTGTAGCCGATCTTCAGGTGGCGCTGCACCAGCGAAATACTGGCTTTTCGGTTCTTCAAAACCACCTCAACTGCCTGGTCATACATCGGGTCCTTTTCGCCGCCGCTGTCGCCACTGCTGCCGGCAACGTCTTCGCCATCCACTGTACCGCCTTCAAGCACACCATCAATGTAGTTGGGTTCGCCCTGGCTCTTGAGGTAGCTCACCACGCGGTGCACTTCATCGTCACTCACAAACGCACCATGTACCCTAACGGGGTAGCCCGTGCCGCTGGCCATGTAGAGCATGTCGCCCATACCCAGCAGCGCCTCTGCGCCCATTTGGTCCAGAATAGTACGGCTGTCGATCTTGGAGCCGACCGAGAACGCGATACGCGTAGGGATATTCGCCTTGATCAAGCCCGTAATCACATCCACGCTGGGGCGCTGGGTGGCCAAAATCAGGTGAATGCCAGCAGCGCGGGCTTTTTGGGCCAAGCGTGCAATCAGCTCTTCAATCTTCTTGCCCACCACCATCATCAAGTCGGCTAGCTCGTCGATGATCACCACAATGTGCGGCAACCGATCAATCGGCTCGGGGCTCTCTGGGGTCAGGCTAAAAGGGTTGTAAATGAACTCGCCCCGGGCTTTGGCTTCGTCAATCTTGGCGTTAAAGCCCGCCAAGTTGCGCACGCCCATCTTGCTCATCAGCTTGTAGCGCTTTTCCATCTCGGCCACACACCAATTCAGGCCATGGGCTGCCTGCTTCATGTCGGTCACCACCGGAGCCAGCAAGTGCGGAATACCCTCGTACACCGACATCTCCAGCATCTTGGGGTCAATCATCAGCAGTCGCACGTCTCGCGCTTCGGCCTTGTATAGCAACGACAAAATCATGGCGTTGATACCCACCGACTTGCCCGACCCCGTGGTACCCGCCACCAGCACGTGCGGCATCTTGGCCAAATCAGCCACTACGGGGTTACCGATAATGTCTTTTCCCAGCCCCATGGTGAGCATGGACTTGGCCTCGTTATAAACCTGTGAGCCCAAAATCTCAGACAAACGGATGCTTTGACGCTTGGCGTTGGGTAGCTCCAGCGCCATGGTGGTTTTGCCTGGAATGGTTTCCACCACACGGATGGACACCAGGCTCAAGCTACGCGCCAGGTCTTTGGCCAAGCCCACAATTTGCGAACCCTTGACGCCGGTAGCCGGTTCAATCTCATAGCGCGTAATCACCGGGCCGGGCTGAGCCAGCACCACACGCACCTCAACGCCAAAATCCTTTAAACGCCGCTCAATCATGCGGCTGGTCATCTCTAGCGTGTCGGGGTCCACAGTTTCTTGGCGCAGTTGTGCTCCGTCCAACAGCGCGACTTGAGGTAGCCTGCTGTCGGGCATTTCAACAAACAGGGGTTTTTGACGCTCTTTGGCTACACGGGTACTGGGTGGCAATTCAATGGCTACGGGCTCAATCACTACAGGTTGAGGATGGTGTACTTCAATCTCTTCTCGCTCTTCAAACACCACCTCTTCGCGCTCACGCATGGCCTGCTGTCCCATTTGTATATCTTGTGCTACTTCGCGCTTCTCTCGCTGCGAATTTACAAACGCATCAATGCGCGCACCTATTCGTTCTGCCAGTCGTATCCAAGAAAATCCAAACACCATTGCCGCGCCAGCCACACCCAAAACAATTGCGACTAGCCCAGACCCCGCAAATCCCAGCCACTTGACGCTTAGAGTCCCCATTGCATACCCCAGCACGCCACCGCTGTGGCCAGGCAATAAGGGCTCAAGGCGGTACAACCGCGTCCATTCCAGGGCGGTGCTGGCATACAACAGCAATGCCAACCCCAACCAAAACACGAACCGATGCACTGATGCGGAATTACCGCCGCCATGGGCAGCAGTTCCGCCGATATCCTCACCACGCAAACGAGTTGCCAACACGGCAAGCCACTGGCGAACGGCAACGGCTACACACCACCAGATGGAAAATCCAAAAAGAAAATAACTCAAGTCTGCTAACCAAGCGCCGAGCCGCCCAGCACGATTAAAGACCGCAGCACCTGCGCCAGACGTGGACCAAGCAGCATCCGCGTGGCTGTAACTCAGCAATGCAATCAGCCAAAGTGCCAACAAGATAAACCCCATGACCAACCCCACTTCGTTGGCAAACTTGGCAAAACCCGAGTGCTCAGGAGCTGATTTAGAAGATCTGGTTTGGAGTGTGTGAAGCGAGTAAGTCATGGTCAATGGGTGCAGCGGTGAAGCATACCCCAGAGGAGGTTTAGCGCGGGATTTGCCGCCGCTCGTTCACCGTCATGGAGCCTCCCTCAAGAGTTCGCAAGAAACCTTTTTCTTCGAAATCTTTCATCACCCGGCTCACCATCTCACGCGATGCGCCAACCATCTTAGCCACGTCTTGTCGAGAAACGCGGTCGCGAATTGTCAATACTCCACGGCTATCAGCTACTGCGGTTTCCAAAAGCACACTGGCTACGCGCGCATAGACACCCGTCAAAGCCAATGAACTGATTTTGTG
This sequence comes from Pseudomonadota bacterium, assembly GCA_046045765.1. Lineage (GTDB taxonomy): Bacteria > Pseudomonadota > Gammaproteobacteria > Burkholderiales > Burkholderiaceae_C > Allorhodoferax. The sequence goes on from JBJOLD010000127.1 coordinate 2,992, forward strand.
ATCGGCATACCGCAAACGCTTTGTGAGTACTCGCATTACGCCCAGAGCAACTGATGCGTTCTCAGACAATGCACGTAAAAACTCATCGCGACCAAGCACTAGTACGTCGGTGAGTACCTCGGCATGGACTGAGGCAGAGTTTGGTTCTTGGTCTATTAGGCACATATCGCCCATATAGTCACCTGAACGCAATATGGCCAAAATGACTTCACGGCCTTTTTTATCCGTCATTAGTACGCGCGCGCGCCCGGTCAAAATTATCATCAACACGTCGGAATGCACACCTTGCTCCAACATGCACTCGCCACGCTTGTAGCGCTTTTTTGTAACTGCGTTGGCCAGTGGCTCTGCCTGTTGCACAGTTAAATGTGCAAACAGAGGGACTCTCAGGATTAAATCCAAATTACTAATCATGGCCATAGCGAGACTTCGGTGTGAGCTTGAGGGCAGGTTCTTACAATGGATGAGAGACTACATTGAATTGGACAATACAGCCGCGCAATGTACCTATCGAATTGTCGTATTTTTGAGCAAAAAGGCCTTCTATGTCTAAATCCAAACACGCCAGAGTCCTGATTTTAGGCTCTGGCCCAGCAGGCTATACCGCTGCTGTCTATGCTGCACGCGCCAACCTTAACCCCTTGCTTATCACTGGCATTGCCCAGGGTGGGCAGTTAATGACCACCACTGAAGTGGACAACTGGCCCGCCGACGTACACGGTGTGCAAGGTCCGGATCTGATGCAACGCTTCCAAGAACACGCCGAACGCTTCAAAACAGAAATTGTGTTCGACCACATCAATACAGTGGACTTCAGCAAGCGCCCCTTCACTCTCAAGGGCGACACTGATGAATACACCTGCGATTCACTGATCATTGCCACAGGTGCATCTGCGAAGTACTTAGGTTTGCCAAGTGAAACCGCGTTTATGGGGCGCGGTGTATCGGGTTGCGCAACCTGCGATGGTTTTTTCTACCGCAACGAGACCTGTTGCGTGGTGGGCGGAGGCAACACCGCTGTTGAAGAAGCCTTATATCTTTCTAACATTGCCAGCAAAGTTTACTTGGTGCACCGCCGCGACAGATTCAAGGCCGAACCCATCCTGGTAGACAAACTCATGGACAAGGTGGCTGCCGGAAAAATTGAACTAAAAACCTTCTGTACGCTAGAGGAAGTACTAGGCGACGCTAGTGGTGTGACCGGTATTCGCCTGAAAAGCGTGCACGACAGCTCTACGGAGGACATTACCCTCAAGGGCTGCTTTATTGCTATTGGCCACGCGCCCAACACCGAAATTTTTCAAGATCAACTGGAAATGGCGGGCGGATACATCGTCACGCAGGGCGGCCTGAAAGGTTTTGCAACACAAACTTCGGTACCTGGCATATTTGCAGCTGGCGACGTGCAAGACCATGTCTATCGCCAAGCCATCACCAGCGCTGGCACTGGCTGCATGGCTGCGTTAGATGCACAACGTTTTCTAGAACAAGAGTAGCCCAGCGCAGCGATAAACCCAAAACCGCTATAATCTAAGGCTTTGCTGAATTCGCCCCGTGAGGGGCTTAGTTTTAACAAACGCAGCAATACGGGTTACCGCCACCCTTTTTATTGGCGAGGTGAGGCCGGAGCGAGATCTTTCACATCACCATGTGTCCAGATCGCCAGTAACGGCCGTATTTGAACTATCGGAGTGTCCTAATGGCACGCGTATGTGAAGTAACGGGCAAAGGCCCAATGGTTGGAAACAATGTTTCCCACGCCAACAATAAAACCAAGCGCCGGTTCTTGCCGAACCTGCAATACCGCCGTTTCTGGGTCGAGACAGAAAATCGTTGGATCCGTCTGCGGATTTCGAACGCTGGTCTGCGTTTGATCGACAAAAACGGTATTGATGTTGTGCTCGCAGACCTGCGCGCACGTGGCCAAGCTTAAGGAGTAGCACCATGGCAACCAAAGGCGGACGCGAAAAAATCAAGCTGGAATCTACAGCAGGTACTGGTCACTTCTACACCACTACCAAGAACAAGAAAACCATGCCCGAGAAAATGTTGATCAAAAAATTTGATCCAAAAGCTCGTAAGCACGTGGACTACAAAGAAATGAAACTGAAGTAATTCAGTTCCAGACCCAAAGAACCCGCCCGCTCATTGAGTTGGCGGGTTTTTTGTTGCCCCGCGATTTTTGCTTTGCTCGCCACGATGGCAACAATTTATCGCCAGGTCAGATGGTTTGAATGTTTTACGAGGCGGGGTAAAAAAGAAGGCCGGGTGACACGAACGCAGCACAACACCCAAACCGTCTGATCCAGAAGTAATCTGATCTTTACGGATAGCGCAACTACAAACCAATCAGACGAAAAAAAAGCCCGTCGCTAAACGGGCTTTTGCATTTTCTGGCGAGTCACAGAGCCTACGCGCGCGCCGCCCTCAACCGCATAGAGAACTCGCTCAACGCCGCAATGCCACTGGCTTCCGCACGGTGGCACCACGCTTGCAAATCCTGAATCAGCTGCTCGCGCGACACACTGGTGTTGAGCCACAGCTGGCGCAGCTCTTCACGCATAGTTACCATTTTGTCTAAAACAGGCGAAGCTGCACGGGCTTGGGCCAATTCGGGTGCTGCCGATGCGGGCACCTTGTCCGCATCGCGGTGCAACCAACGTTGCGCAGCCTTGATCACTGCAGCGTCTGCACTGCGGATTTTCATGGATTCAAACTCGGTACGCGCAGCCATGCGCATACCTTTGGCATAGGTAGCCATAATTTCATACCGGTTAGCAATCAGCGCCTCCAGCGTGCGCTCGTCAGCCATCAGCTGAATTTCACCAAATGCCACCTTGGGTG
>JBJOLD010000186.1:0-2713 GCA_046045765.1 Pseudomonadota bacterium
GTGCACCGGTGCGGTGAAGACGTTGTCAAACGCATACAAATCGCCACTCGCAAGCAGGGCCTTAGGGTCAAACAAGCCCGGATTGAGCTTCAATCGCGCCATCGCCTTGGGTTTCATGCTGTTTAAGAACATGCGCGTGTAGACCAGGCGGTTGAAGCCCTGCCCGATGGCGCGACCGCTGGCGGCGAGGTCCAGCGGCGAACACACCGAAGCGACGGCTGCCACGGTCTGGCGCGCGGTATCGCCGGCCTCCTGCACCCAGCGCATCAGTGCGTTGCCACCCAGCGAGACGCCCACCGCCAGCAGGGAGCCGCCGCCCTTGGCCGCGTGATCGGCCTGCAGCTTACCCAGCATCCAGCCGATTTCTTCATAATCCCCCGAATGGTAGGCGCGTGGAGCGCGGTTGATTTCACCGCTGCATCCCCGAAAATGCGGCACGGCATACGCCCAGCCCTTTTGCCGTGCTACGCGCTCAAAGGCCAGTGCGTAGTGGCTTTGGGACGAGCCCTCCAGGCCATGAAACAAAACCAGCAAGGGACGTTTTGGCGGCATGGGTGGTGCATCCACCGCTGCACAAGCATAGTCTACGTCTATAAAATCATGGTCTGGGGTGCTCCAGCGGACACGCTGATAGGCTGTGGCAGGCGTTTGCACAAGCGCACGGGCACTCACGAGCGCCGGCCAGATGGTTTGCAGGTTGCCACCCGGCAGCCAGCTAGGTGCTAGATATTTCATAGCAAACTAGGCAATTAATACGCCGGCCAATACAATATTTGAGAATTATTTTCAAAATTTTGAGCTGTTTCTGTGAAATTTGGCATTTTTGCGACTTAATCACCCCGTTTTCACAGAATAAACATGCATTTATGCTACTGTACCCCCTTTGGAGGTCTTCTTGTTTTTGAAGACTTTGCATCGTTTGTCATTGCCTGTTTGCCTGATCGCAACTGAAAGGAAACCCCATGAAACGCTGGCTAATCATTTTGTCTGCCTTGATCACCTCGGCCACCCTCACCGGTTGCGGCTACAACGATTTTCAGAGCTTGGACGAATCCTCAAAAGGGGCCTGGAGCGAGGTACTTAACCAGTACCAGCGCCGTGCCGATCTGGTGCCCAACATTGTCGCCACCGTCAAAGGCGAGGCCAGCTTTGAGCAGGAAACGCTGACCAAGGTGATTGAAGCCCGTTCAAGAGCCACCGCGATCCAGGTCACCCCCGAATTGCTGAACAACCCGGAAGCCATGAAGAAGTTCCAGGCCGCGCAAGGCGAGCTGGGTGGCGCTTTGAGCCGCTTGATGGCCGTCAGTGAAGCCTACCCCAACCTCAAGTCCAATCAGGGTTTCAGCGATCTGCGCGTACAGCTGGAAGGCACAGAAAACCGCATCACCGTGGCGCGCAACCGCTATATCAAGACGATCCAGGAGTACAACGTGCTGGCACGCAGCTTCCCCACCAATTTGACCGCCATGATCTTCAGCTACCAGCCCAAAGCGACATTCACGGTAGAGAACGAAGCGGCCATTGCCAAGCCGCCAACGGTTGATTTTGGTAAAAAATAGATCTGAAATCGTTTAACGCCAGCCGTTCAGCCATGCTGAAACACTTGTCCCGACTGCTGGCATGCGTGTGTCTGGCTGCGGCCAACACATTGCTGCCTGCCGCTTTTGCGCAAGAGGTACAAGCGGTGCCAGCCTTGACAGGGCATGTGGTGGACACCACGGGCACGCTCAATGCCGCGCAAAAAGCGGGGTTGGAAGACAAGCTCACCGCGTTGGAAGCGGCCAAGGGTTCACAAGTCGTGGTTCTGATCGTGCCCACGGTGCAGCCGGAAGATATCGCCAGCTACGCCAACCGCGTCGGCAATATCTGGAAGATCGGCCGTAAAGACGTGGGTGATGGTGTTTTACTGGTGGTGGCCAAAGAGGACCGCAAAGTCCGCATCGAAGTGGCCAAAACACTGGAGGGTGCAATTCCCGACCTGGCCGCCAAACGCATCATCAGCGAGGCGATCACGCCCAAGTTCAAAACAGGCGACTACGCCGGTGGTTTGTCTGCGGGGGTGGACCAACTCACCGCCCGGATCAAAGGAGAGGTTTTGCCTGAAGTTGCCGCTGCCAGTAATGCGAACGTGCTTGGCGGCTTGCTCAGCGGCTTTGACTGGATGGATATAGCCATCTTCCTGTTTTTTGCCGTGCCGATTGGCGGTGCTGTCGCCAAGAGCATGTTCGGGCAAAAATTGGGTTCGTTGATCACCGGGGCTGGCGTTGGCTTTCTGGCTTTTCTGGCAACCACCAGTTTGGTGATTGCCGGCCTTGCGGGCGTTGCTGCCTTGTTGTTTGCGCTCTTTTCTTCGGGCTTAGCTGCCCCCTCATCGGGACGCCGTGGTCGAGGCGGTAATGGTGGCTTTGGCGGCGGGTTTGGTGGAGGAGGCGGTGGTGGCTTCAGTGATGGCGGGGGCTTTAGCTCGGGTGGTGGTGGCGATTTTGGCGGTGGCGGCGCATCGGGCGATTGGTAGACAGGCAACTTATGTTTAAAAGTATCTTCACCCTGTTCCGGCACCGCTGGCGTGATGCATCGGACAGCCGCAAAGCCATCCCGCACGACATGGCCAAACGCCTGATGCAACGTGTGGCGGCCAGTGAGCGGCGGCACAGCGGTGAAATTCGCATCTGTCTTGAGGCAGGCGGGCCCATGAGCTATGTGTGGCGTCAGG
>JBJOLD010000199.1:0-3150 GCA_046045765.1 Pseudomonadota bacterium
ACTGCGCAATTCTTCATCAATGTGGCTGATAACGGCTTCTTGAACCATACAGCGCCTTCTGCCCAGGGTTGGGGTTATGCCGTATTCGGCAAAGTCATAGCTGGTACTGATATCGTTGATAAAATTAAGGTCGTAAAAACAGGTCGCAAGGGCTTCCACGACGACGTGCCACAGGTAGACGTGGTAATTGAAAAAGCAGTCGCCCTGTAACTACACCATGGTTGCTATGGAGTTGATTGCGCCGCCCTCTTGGCGCTGCATTGACTTCATTTCAGATCTGCATCTGCATGCGTCTGATGCATCGACGTTTTTGAGCTGGGAAAGTTACCTCACGCAAACAGCAGCTGATGCGGTGTTCATACTGGGCGATTTGTTTGAGGTGTGGGTTGGTGACGATTGCTTGAGCCTTGGTACATTTGAAAATAACTGTGTGGATGTTTTGAAGCGCGTTACATCTCACGTTGCCGTTTATCTGATGCATGGGAACCGGGACTTTTTATTGGGCGCTGCATTTATGAAGGCCAGTGGTTGCGTCCCGTTACAAGATCCAACTCTATTGAGCTTGGGAGGCACTCGCTGGCTTTTGACACATGGTGACAGCCTGTGTCTGGACGACCTCGATTACCAAGATTTTCGTAAAGTTGTACGCAGCGCGGAATGGCAAAATAATTTCTTATCTAAACCACTTGTTGATAGAAAAATTATTGCTGATGGCATTCGTAGCCAAAGCGATGGGCGAAAACAAGCTGGTGAGAAGTATGCTGATGCTGATACGGTCGCATCAATGGCGTTGATGGACGCCAACGCAGCGCAACACATGATTCATGGTCACACACACCGACCATTCACACATCAACTTCCGTTGGCTCGTACAAGAATTGTGCTTAGCGACTGGGACCTTGACAACTCAGCGCCGCGCGCGGAAGTACTACGTTTGCAGCGCGCTACGCCCAAACACTGGACAGCTAGGCGTTTAAACCCAGCGGTCCGATACACGTCGTAGGTACAAAGTCACCGACGGTAAAGTTTAATTCCTAAAAAATGCCCCAATTCCATTGGGGCTCCACAAAGTCTTGCGTTCTATCGTTTCAGCAATACCTTCAGCACATTTTGCAGACGTCTTGCATCAGTGGAAGTAAAGCCACCCAACAAAACCGCAGCAGTATCTTGCCCCCAAGTCTGTGCCGGAGGCGCATCATTACGCTTAGTAAGCAATTGAAGTTGTAGCGCGCGCCGGTCGTTCAAGAAATCTGAAGGCGTCGGTACTTCAGCCGCTATTTCAAGTCGCAAAAGTGCTTCCTGCGGTGCTGTTGACTTGGTCGCAGCCTTGGCATGGGGCGCCAAAGCCTGCACCCATGCATTGCGCACCACTGCAGTCGCACGAGCGCCGAGCTCTTGCGCGCTCGGCACCAGTGCAGCGTCACGTTTTTCCCACGCGGTAAGCAACTGGGTTAGCGCCTCACCGTGTGCCTGTGCTGCAAGCCTCTTAAGAGCGAACTCTGCATGTTCCAATGCATCTCTTTGCGCACGAAACGCTGTGTCTCCCAAGCGAGGAGCATCGGTCCATGTAGAGGATCGCTCAGGACGATCGCCTCGGGGTGCAAAACCGGCTTTATCCTCACGACCACCACGCGGCGCGTCTTTGCGGTCGTTCCACTTGCCACGCCCTTGGGCCGGAGCCGGTGCGTCCTTCTTCATGCCAGGTCGATCATCACCACGTACAGCTACCACCGGCTTAGGTGCAGGTTTGGGGGTCTCTACCACTATGGGGACCACAACACCAGTCCCTTGGTCTGCTACGTTTTCAATAGCGTCTTGCGCACTATCCACGGGCGCTTCAAGCTGGTTTATATGTAGAATCTTAGTCTCAGAGACCATATGTGCAGCAGCTTCGGCAGCCCCTGCTGTGTGTGCAGCCTCCAGCGCTTGCGCTTGGCCTTTCAAAGCTGCATCCAAAGCCGCCATAGCGTTGCGTATTGCCTGTGAATCACCGGACGCATTGGCCACCTCTAGCGCTTTAGCAGCATCTAAAACTACACGGTCACGCTGCCCCAATGCGGCATCGGCTTTCTCTCGCTCAGCGGTTTTCCGATTGAACGCATCGTCAATGGGTTTGCGAAATGCGTCCCACAGTTTTTGCTCTTGCCGACGGTCAATTGGCACCAAATGGGCTTGCTCTTGCCAGCGCTGCTGCAGCGCCTTTACCGCGTCGATGCGAAGAATAGCTCCGGCACCCAACACCTTGGCTTCTTCAATCATGGCGTGGCGTATGGTCACGCTCTGAGCCTGCAGCGCTTCCAATGGCGCCGCTGCATTGGAAATTGCGACTTTCCAAAGAGGTTGCAACTCGGCAAAAATCTTTTCACCCACGTGCCCCGCTTCACGCCAGCGATCGCCAAACTGGTGAAGAATTCGGTTGAATCCCTTCCAGTCGTCATCTAGCGCAGTTCGATTCGCCTGCGCCCACGCATTGACTTCCTCAATCAGCGCCAACCGATGTGCTTTGTGCTCTGCAGTTTCCGACTTCAATTTCTCAAGCCACACTTCCACCACTTTGTGGGCTTCGTTGCAGGCCTCGTCAAAGCGCTTCCACGCAGCATGGTTTGGCACGCCGCCCTGATCGGTTTGCTTCCACTGATCACGCATGGTGCGCAGAGTTTCCTGCATTTTGCGTCCACCGATCGCCTGCCCCTCGGGTCGCTTCAGCAGTCCTTCTGCCTTGATGACCAATTCTTCACGCAACTGATCGGCGCGCCACCGTTGCCATCCTTCCAACTCGCCAGCGGCTGCCAGCGCGGCGTGGGCTTGATTTTCTAACTTGGCATCGATCAATTTGCCAAACTCTTTCAGGGCATTGCGCAAAGCACCCGCAGCGCCAGCACTGGCTTTGCCATGGCCCTCACCCACTTCTTGTTCGACCTTAGTCAAAGCGTCACGCACAGTTGTGGTGGCCGCAGCACGCATTTCGGGGTCTACCTGAGGTTTCACATGCTTGGGAGCCGACTCAATTGGCACGCCACGCGCAACGCGCAGTTCGTCCGCCCACACCTGTACAGGCGGCAATGCGGCGGCCGCATCTTGCGCCGCGGCCACGGCCAAAGACAAAGCGCCCTGGAATGCATCCCAAACCACCAATAGCTGACCGCGCGA
>JBJOLD010000203.1:0-5658 GCA_046045765.1 Pseudomonadota bacterium
GTGATGCCTTCGAAGTTTGCAACAACCTGCGCCTACCACTTAGCCAAGAGGTTCGTGAAAAAATGGTCGGTGACTATCCGTACTATGGTCCAACGAACGTTCAAGGCTGGATCAATGAATTTCGGGTTGACGGCGAATATGCGCTGATAGGCGAGGATGGCGATCATTTCCTGAAATGGCGTACTCAACCGATGACTTTGTTGGTTCGCGGTAGATTCAATGTAAACAATCATGCCCATTTGGTACGCGGCTCCAAAAACCTCACACATTGGTTCTATTGGTATTTTGCCAATCGCGACATTACCGCGTCACTTACACGGCAGGGGGCCAGTCGCTATAAGTTGAATAAGGCCACGTTAGTTCAGTTGCCTTGCGCATTGCCACCACTTCCAGAACAACGCGCCATCGCCACCGCCCTGTCAGATGTGGACGCGCTGCTGGCCAAGTTGGATGCCCTCATTGCCAAGAAGCGCGACCTCAAAGTAGCCACCATGCAGCAACTCCTCACCGGCCAGACCCGCCTTCCGGGGTTTAGTGGGGAGTGGGAGGTGAAACAAATGAGGTCGCTTGGCACTACATACGGGGGACTCGCTGGTAAAACCAAGATCGACTTCGGACATGGGCGGGCACGATATATCCCTTTTATGAATGTGATGTCCGGCGTAACTATTGATACCGAATGGCTTGAATTTGTAGACGTTGTTTCGAATGAAATGCAAAACCTGACTCAAAAAGGTGACCTGTTTTTTAACGGTTCTTCCGAGACGCCCGAAGAGGTCGGTTTTTGCTCTGTTCTCTTGCAAGACATTCCGAACCTTTACCTCAACAGTTTCTGCTTTGGATTTCGTTTTAATGCACAGGCAAAAGTCAGCGGATTGTTTTTTGCCTATTGGTTCAGAAGCGCTATAGGACGCGAAGCCATGGCTTTGCTGGCACAAGGTGCAACGCGTTACAACATCGCGAAATCAGCCTTTTTGAGGCTTGAGCTGCCTCTGCCACCTCGTTTGGAGCAGACGGCCATCGCCGCAGTTCTCTCCGACATGGACGCCGAACTCACCGCCCTCGAAGCCCGCCGCGACAAGACCCGCGCGCTCAAGCAGGGCATGATGCAAGAATTACTTACTGGAAGGATTCGCTTGGTATGAATGACATTGCAAACAATCAAACTACCTCAGAGCCACCAACCTTGGCGCGGGAAATGGATGATCTGGAGAAAGCAGCCAATCTTTCTTTTGCGGGTGTTGGAGTTTTGGGCTTTCTTGTAGTCTTTGCTTACTTTGTAAAGTTTTCTGGATTCGGCTTTTCCAACAACCAGGCGGATTGGGGAACTCTCGGTGACTACATCGGCGGAGTGCTCAATCCAACCATTTCGGTTGTTACGCTGTATTGGTTGACACGCTCCATCATTCTTCAGCGGCGAGAACTTCAGGAAAGTCGAGAAGCACTGCGAGACACTGCGTACTCTCAGTCGAAGCAAGCCGCATCATCTGAGATTGCCGCAAAATTTCAGTTGCTCTCCATAGAGTTAGAAATCATTTCATCGGAGCTGGCGTCTGAGCTGAGTTATCAAATGCAGATTTGTAGCATCATGAACAACGACTCTTCTGGCCGCGAGATTTATGACCGCGCAGGTATTCTGCGGTCATTCAAAGATATCTCGTTGGAAGTGCAAAAAGAAGTCAGCAGGTTGTCCGAAAAGAGGAAAAGGGTCTTCAATGCGGTTCGGGTAATTGCACCTGGGTTTAATTACGAAGTCGATCTTGCCAAGCAAATCTAATTTTAGATACACCAAATGCGCAACAGCCAAAACATCTACGGATGTATGTCACTGTAGGCACTTAAGGAACCTATGAAAACCCCTTTCCATATGAGCGAAGAGTCCATGCGCCGCATGGAAGCCCAAATACCAGAATTGGCGGGCACCGCTGTTAAACGCGCCTATTGGCAGGCACTTACCACCACGGGTAAGGTGCTGGAGGCACGCGATGGCCAGTTGGTTGAAACCACTGCTGAGGGTTCGGTACGGGTTGTGCGCAGCATTGCCAAGCCGATTTCAGTCACCATGGGTACCAAGCGGACGAGGGCACCCAAGGCATGACCGCGTTAGTTCCGCGACTGCGCATGTTCGCTGGCCCTAACGGCTCGGGCAAAAGCACCATCAAAGACATGTTGCCAGCGGAGTGGCTGGGCATTTATATCAATGCGGACGACATCGAGAAAAGCATTCGCGCCTCTGGACGTCTAAATCTGTCCGACTTTCAGGTCACCGCAAATGCAGCTGAGTTTCAGGCGGTTTTGGCAGCATCTACGTTGCTGGCAAAGGCCGGTCTGTTGGTGCAAGCGCAGCGGCTGACATTGGTGGAAAACCAGGTGCAGTTTGGCGATGTAGAGGTCAATTCTTACTTTGCTTCTGTGCTTGCGGATTTCATTCGCCACAAATTGCTGGTTGATAAAGCGTCATTTACGTTTGAAACGGTCATGTCGTCCCCAGACAAGATTGAGTTTCTGCGCAAAGCCCAACAAGCCGGCTATCGCACCTATCTGTACTTTGTGGCTACCGAAGACCCGGACATTAACGTTGCAAGGGTTCAAGCCCGTGTTCAGATGGGTGGGCACCCAGTAGCGGAGGACAAAATTCGTGATCGATATGTACGATCTTTAGAGCTGCTCCCTGATGCGGTAGCGTATGCAGACAGGGCATACATCTTTGACAATTCCGGAGGTGGAAAAGTTTGGATTGCTGAGGTAACAGGTGGTACCGACATCGAGATGAAAGCTGACCAAATGCCTGCGTGGTTTAAAACGGCGCTTTGGGATAAGTTTGAATAAGGCGTTACATCTGCACAAGCATCGTAGGTCAAATCAAAGAGGTGCAGTCTAAGCATGAAAGAAAACCAAAACACCGAGTGGAAGCAGTCCTGGCGGGATGAATACCTGAAATGGATTTGCGGTTTTGCCAATGCGGAAGGCGGCACGCTGGTGATTGGTCGCAATGACCAGGGCGAGGCGGTTGGCGTGCCCAACGCGGCCAAATTGTTGGAAGACTTGCCCAACAAGGTGCGTGATGTGCTGGGCATCATGGTGGATGTGAATTTGCGGCATGAAGACGGCAACGAGCTGCTGGAAATTCGCGTGGAGCCTTACCCCAGCCCGGTTAGCTACAAGGGCGAATACCACTTTCGCAGCGGTAGTACCAAGCAAGAGCTAAAAGGTGCGGCGCTGTCGCACTTTTTACTCAAGAAGCAGGGGCTGCACTGGGACGGTGTAGCGCTGCCTAAGCTCAAGGTGAGTGACCTGGACGCGGGTGCATTGGCATTATTTCGCCAGCAGGCTGTGCGCAGCCAGCGGCTACCGGATGCGGCTCTGCGCGAGCCAGACGCTGCACTGCTGGAGCGCCTGCACTTGCTGGAAGATGGCATGTGCAAGCGTGCCACGGCGCTGTTGTTTCATGCCCAGCCCAGCCGTTGGTTTACGGGCGCATTTGTCAAGATTGGTTTCTTTGAAAATGACGCCGATCTGATCTACCAAGATGAGGTCAATGGCTCGCTGCTGGTGCAGGTGAACAAGACCATTGAGGTTCTGCAAACCAAATACCTGAAGGCTTTGATTAGCTATGACGGTTTGCAGCGCGTGGAGACCTGGCCGGTGCCAATGCCGGCACTGCGCGAGGCGGTGCTCAATGCGGTGGTGCACAAAGACTACACCAGCGGTGCGCCGATCCAAATCAGCGTGTACCCCAACAAGTTGATGATTTGGAACTCAGGCCACTTGCAACCCGAGTGGACGGTGGAGCGTTTGCTTGGCAAGCATGCCTCTGCGCCTTTTAACCCCGATGTGGCCAATACGTTTTTCCGGGGCGGGCAGATTGAGTCTTGGGGGCGCGGCATTGAGCGCATGGTGCAGTCCTGTTTGGAGGCGGGGTTGCCACCGCCAGTTTTGCAGCTAGAGCATGCTGGGGTGTGGGTAACGTTTACGTTTGCACACGCACCGTTGAAAACGCAGGTAAAAACGCAGGTAAAAACGCAGGTAAAAACGCAGGTAAAAACCCCTGCTGCCATTCTGGTGTGCTTGGGTACCAATCCCAATATGACGCTAACCGAGGTGGCCGCCCGGCTGGGTAAATCAGTCAGCGCAGTTGAGCGGGCCAGCGCCAAGCTGGTGACGCAAGGCAAGCTTAAGTATGTGGGCCCCAAAAAAGGCGGCCACTGGGAAGTTACAGAGGTTTTGAATTGAGCACCGTAGGCCAAATAGAAAAACGCACACAAACCCGCATCGTCGCCCTGTTCCAAGAACGCCTGGGCTACGACTACGTGGGCGACAGTACCGACCGCGACAATCGCAACATAGAGCCAGCGCTGCTCACCGCGTGGCTGCATAAGCAGGGCGTGGGTGACACGCTAATCACCCGCGCATTGCACGAGCTAAACAAGGTAGCCACCGATACCAGCAAAAGCCTGTATGACCGCAACCGCGAGGTGTATGAGCTACTGCGCTATGGCGTCAAAGTGCTGCCCGCCATGGGCGAAAACCGTGTGACGGTGTGGCTGATCGACTGGAAGCACCCGCACAACAACCACTTTGCCATTGCAGAAGAGGTAACGGTAAAGGGCGTTCAACTTGCCAATTCAGCCAAAGCCAGCACCAAGCGCCCAGACGTGGTGATTTACATCAACGGTATTGCGCTGGGCGTGCTGGAGCTAAAGCGCTCCACCGTGTCGGTGGCCGAGGGCATTCGCCAGAACCTGGACAACCAGAAGAAAGAATTCATTCAGCCATTCTTCTCCACCATGCAGTGGGTGATGGCGGGCAATGAAACCGAAGGGCTGCGCTACGCCACCATAGAGACGCCGGAAAAGTATTACCTGCGCTGGGTAGAAGAAACCGGCCCCTATGCCACAGAGGCCAACTTGCTGGACCGCCATGTTTTGCAGGTGTGCAGCAAGGCCCGCTTGCTGGAGCTGATGCATGACTTTGTGGTGTTTGATGCGGGTACCAAAAAGCTGTGCCGCCAAAACCAATACTTTGGCGTGAAGGCGGCGCAAGACTTTATTCACCGGCGCGAGGGCGGCATCATTTGGCACACCCAGGGCAGCGGCAAGAGCCTGACCATGGTGTGGCTGGCCAAGTGGATACGCGAAAACATAGAGGGCGCGCGGGTGCTGGTGATTACCGACCGCACCGAGCTGGACGAGCAGATTGAAAAAGTGTTCAAGGGGGTGAACGAACACATTTACCGCACCGCCAGTGGCGATGACTTGGTACAGCAGCTCAATGGCACAGCCGAGTCGTTGTTGTGCTCATTGGTGCACAAGTTTGGCAGCAAGGGTGGGGATGCCGATGACGGCGAAGCCAGCCGCGAAGGGGCCAAAGACTTCATTGCGTCCATCAGCAAGTTGCCGCCGGGCTTCAAAGCCAAGGGCGATATCTATGTGTTTGTGGACGAGTGCCACCGCACCCAGAGCGGCGATCTGCACAGGGCCATGACGGCGCTGCTGCCCAACGCGGTATTCATCGGCTTTACCGGCACGCCGCTACTGAAGGCGGACAAGCAAAAGAGCATTGAGGTGTTTGGCCGCTACATCCACACCTACAAGTTTGACCAGGCGGTGCGCGAAGGCGTGGTGCTAGACCTGCGCTACGAGGCGCGCGACATTGACC
>JBJOLD010000229.1:0-5328 GCA_046045765.1 Pseudomonadota bacterium
CTTTTTGTAGCAAGCGGGCGCAACGCCAGCACCGCCACCACCTTCGATTTTGGCTTTGCACTGGGCCCACGCATCAACGCCGCAGGCCGCCTGAGCGATATGACGCTAGGCATTGAATGCCTACTGACCGACGACCCGGGCCGTGCTGACGAGCTGGCCAAAATGCTGGACGGCATCAACCGCGAGCGCCGCGTGATTGAGGGCGACATGCGCGACCAGGCCATGGACATTGTGGATTCGCTGTTTGATGAAGGCGATGAGCCGCCGCCCGCTATTTGCGTGTTTGACCCTGACTTTCATGAAGGCGTGGTGGGCATCGTGGCGTCGCGCATCAAGGACAAGCTGCACCGCCCCACCTTTGTGTTTGCAGCCAGCGCCGCACCGGGCAAGGAGCATGAACTCAAGGGCTCGGGCCGCTCCATCCCCGGCTTTCACCTGCGGGATGCGCTGGACCTGGTGGCCAAGCGCTACCCCGGCGTGCTGCTGCGCTTTGGCGGCCACGCCATGGCAGCGGGTTGCACAGTAGCCGAAGAAAACTTCGATACGTTTGAGCAAGGCCTCAACGAGGTCGCCCAAGAGTGGCTAGACGCAGCCACCCTTACCCGCCGTCTAGAAACCGATGGGCCGCTGGATGCCCAATACATGCGGGTTGACTTGGTCGACACCCTGCACAAAGAGGTATGGGGCCAAGGCTTTGCCGCCCCCACCTTCAGCGAAGAGCTAGAAGTGGTGTCGCAGCGCTTGGTGGGCGAAAAACACCTGCAACTCAAACTCAAGCACCAAGGTAACCCGGTGGATGGCATCTGGTTCGGGCACACCGAGCAATTGCCGCCCAAAGTGACGCTGGCGTTCCGGTTAGATGCCGACGAGTGGAATGGGGTGCGAAGGGTGCGGTTTTTGGTGGAAGGCGCAGAGATTTAATGGCGTAAGGCCTGTGCAGCTTTGGGCGCGCAAACTACCTAACGCTTTTTGCACCCCAATTATTTTTATACCAACTGAGGAGTTTTCCATGTCCCGTGAAGTCGTCGTCGTCAGCGCAGTGCGCACCGCCATTGGCACCTTTGGTGGCAGCCTGAAAGACATTCCCCCCACCGAGCTGGCAGCCCAAGTCGTGCGCGAGTCTTTGAAGCGCGCCACCGTGGACGGCAAAGACGTAGGCCATGTGGTGTTCGGCCATGTGGTCAACACCGAACCCAAAGACATGTACCTCTCCCGCGTAGCTGCCATCAACGGCGGCTGCGGCGAAGGCACGCCTGCCTTCAACGTGAACCGCCTGTGCGGCTCTGGTTTGCAGGCCATCGTGAGCGCCAGCCAGGCCATCATGCTGGGTGACGCCGACATCGCCATTGGCGGTGGTGCCGAAAACATGAGCCGCGGCCCCTATGCTTCACTCAGCAGTCGTTGGGGTGCCCGCATGGGTGACACCAAGATGGTCGACATGGTAGTGGGCGCATTACACGACCCCTTCCACACTATCCACATGGGCGTGACTGCGGAAAACGTGGCAGCCCAATACGGCATCACCCGTGAAATGCAGGACGCCACAGCAGTGGAGAGCCACAACCGCGCCCAACGCGCGACTGAAGCGGGCTACTTCAAGAGCCAAATCATGCCCGTCATGCTCAAAAGCAAAAAGGGCGATGTAGCGTACGAAACCGACGAGCATTTCCGCCCCAACTGCGTCACAGCGGACATGGCAAAGCTCAAGCCCGTGTTTATCAAAGAAAACGGCACCGTGACCGCAGGCAACGCCTCCGGCATCAACGATGCTGCCGCAGCCGTGGTACTGATGGAAAAAAGCGTGGCCCAAGCCCGTGGACTGAAACCCCTGGCGCGTCTGGTGGCTTACGCCCACACCGGCCTGGACCCCAAAATCATGGGCATGGGCCCGGTGTCTGCGTCTCGCTTGGCATTGCAAAAAGCCAATCTGACGACCAACGACATGGATGTGATCGAAGCCAATGAAGCCTTTGCTGCACAAGCCTGCGCCGTGAGCAAAGAACTGGGGCTGGACCCAGCCAAAGTCAACCCCAACGGTTCCGGCATTTCTTTGGGTCACCCTATTGGCGCAACCGGCGCGTTGATCACCGTGAAGGCTTTGTACGAGTTGGAGCGCATCAACGGCCGCTATGCCCTGGTGACCATGTGCATTGGTGGCGGCCAAGGTATTGCCGCCATTTTTGAGCGCGACCGCTAAGCTGGTTTGGGTGCGCCTTCGGCTTGAAAGTCGTTGGCGCGCAGCGTAATGACCAAGGTATCGCGAAACCCACCCTCACCCAGAGGCTGAATGGGTGTGGATTCGTGAATCACCCGGGCATCGTCCAGCAACAAAAGCGACCATGGCTCGTTCAACGTAAATCGCTGGCCGTTGGGTCCGTCGGCTTCAAACACACGGGTTTCGCCGCCTTTAACAAGGTGTCGCCCCACCATGAACACGGCTACCAAGTCCACCCCATCACGGTGCGCGCCCTCGGGCGTGGGACGGCCAATACCGTCGGTGGTGTCAATCCGAAATTGGTGAGCCTCCACAAACCACGGTTGAGTGCCTTTAAGGTCTGAACACACAGCACCCAGCCACTTCAGCAGCGACGCCCAGATGGGCGTATCCACCATGGCGCTTTGCATGGCTTCAAAATGCCGTGCCATACCACCGTGCAAAGCGTTGTACTCCACGGGCTGCCAGTGTGGGCGGTGAGGCATTTGAGCCACTGTCGTGGCATCAACCACAAAACACGAATGTCGCCTGCGCCGATAGCGCCCGCCATCGCGTAAGTAGGCATCGGCAGGTAAATCGCCCCAAAGATGCTGCCAACCGTTCAGGGTAGCCAAGTCAATTTGCGCCCATTGGCATACGCTGGATGCTGACACGATGGCATAACCCTGCGTCTGCAACGTGGGCAAAAGCTCGGTAAGCGCGGCAATGGTGGACGGTGCAAAGGTGTTTGTCATGGCTGGCGATTATCAATGTGCTGTAGTTAATGTAGATGCTGTAACAATCCTGGCATGGAATCTGAAGCAACCACCCTGCGCCACCGCCCTTACGAAGATGTGCAAGCCCTGCTTACTGGCACGCTGTTTGTGTCGCTGGGGGTGGTGATGTTTGGATTTTCTGGTTTGCTTACCGGGGGAACCGCCGGGGTGGCTTTTTTAATTCACTACGCTACAGGCTGGAACTTTGGTGCAGTGTTTTTTGTAATTAACCTTCCGTTTTATGGGCTAGCGTACAAGCGCATGGGCAAACGCTTTACCGCTAAAACATTTGCTGCTGTGGGTTTGATGGCGCTACTCAGCAATATAGTGCCTCAGTTAGTGAAGTTTGACGCGCTGCACCCGCTGTTCACCGCCGTATTTGGTGGCCTGCTGATGGGAACGGGCATGTTGATTTTGTTTCGCCACCGTGCCAGCTTGGGCGGACTCAATGTGCTGGTGTTGTATTTGCAAGAGCGCTTTGGTTGGCGCGCTGGCAAGATTCAAATGGCGCTGGACTGCGCCATTGTGCTGGGGGCTTTCGCGGTCACCGATTGGCAGCATATTGCGCTTTCCATTGTGGGAGCCGTGGCCCTCAACCAGACCCTGGCCATTAATCACAGAGCCGGACGCTATATAGCGATGTAAAGTGCAACATGCACCAACAAACCGCTAACCCTGCCCCTCAGCACCCCCAGCCTGCAACGCTGGCGCCAGAAGACAAAACCCAGCTAAAGCAGCTGCGCGCGCACCGACGTGCCCATCGGCACAAACACAAAACCCGTATCACCAGCGTCACCGAGCACTTTGAAGTACCCGCCCCCACACGCGGCCAGCGACTGGCAGACACCGTGGCGGCTACGATCGGTTCGTGGCGGTTCATTGCAATCCAAAGCACCGCCATTGCAGTTTGGATTACGGGCAACGTCATCAGTGGCTCTGCCGCGTGGGACCCTTACCCGTTTATTTTGCTTAACCTGCTGCTGTCGTTTCAGGCCGCCTACACAGCCCCGGCTATCATGATGAGCCAGAACCGACAGTCTGAGCTGGACCGCAAACATGCCGAAAACGATTACGAAATCAATGTCAAAGCCGAACTTGAAATTGAGCTGTTGCACGAAAAAATTGACCTGCTCAAGGAACAAGAGTTGCTCACACTAACCCAAGCCGTGCGCGACCTGTCTGCCAAACTCGAAGCTATGACCGTAGCGCGCACAGGCCCTGTCGCCTAGGCTACGGACGGCGCGCGGCGCCCACGCTAGGATGCGCCATTGTCCATTGCACCGGAGCCCTGCACCATGTCTCTCGCCCACCTTGTGAACCACCAAATCCGCTTGGCCGCACGCCCAGTGGGCCTGCCCAAAGCCACCGACTGGAGCCACACTTCAGAGCCAGTCGCGGAGCCAGCAGAGGGCGGCGTGACCCTCAAAACTCTGGCACTTAGCCTGGACCCCGCCATGCGCGGCTGGATGAACGAAGGCAAGAGCTACATACCACCTGTAGGCATTGGCGAAGTCATGCGCGCGGGTGGCGTGGGCGTGGTGGTAGCCAGCAAAAGCGCCCACTACGCGGTGGGCGACTTTGTAGGTGCAACATTTGGTGTGCAAGAGTACATCACCATCGGCCAGAATGAAATGAAGCGCAACGGCCTGTTCAAAATCGACCTGCGCGCGGGCACCTTGACCCAGTGGCTCAACGTATTGGGCATGCCAGGTATGACCGGCTACTTTGGCCTGATGGACGTGGGCATGCCCCAAGCGGGAGAGACTGTGGTGGTGTCCGGCGCTGCCGGTGCCGTAGGCCAGACGGTAGGCCAAATGGCCAAGATCAGAGGCTGCCGCGTGGTGGGCATAGCCGGTGGGGCGGCCAAATGCGAGTGGGTGGTGAAAGAGCTGGGCTTTGACGCCTGCATTGACTACAAGGCCGGGCTGGGTGCCGTGCGCGCGGGCCTGAAGGAACATTGCCCCCAAGGTGTCGATATTTACTTTGACAATGTGGGCGGCGAGATATTGGACGATGTGCTGGCCCGCATCAACCGCAAAGCGCGCATCATCATTTGTGGTGCCATTAGCCAGTACAACAACACAACCGCCATACAGGGCCCCAAGAACTACCTCAGCTTGCTGGTCAACCGTGCGCGCATGGAGGGCATAGTGGTGTTCGACTACGCCGACCGTTACCACCTGGCAGTGGCAGAGATGGCGGGCTATATCAAAGAAGGCCGCATGAAAAGCAAGGAAGACGTGGTGGTAGGTCTACACACCTTTCCAGAAACATTGCTGAAGCTTTTCAACGGTGAGAATTTTGGCAAGTTGGTTTTGGAAGTGGCGAAAAATTAGATATAAAACTCTGTAAACCCCG
>JBJOLD010000236.1:0-2522 GCA_046045765.1 Pseudomonadota bacterium
CCTACCGCCGCGTGCGCAACACGCTCAAGTTTTTGCTGGCCAACGTCTCTGACTTTGACCCGGTCAAAGACGCGGTTCCGTTTGAGCAATTGCTGGAGATTGACCGCTATGCTTTGAGCCGTGCGGCACAGTTGCAGGCCGACATCCTGGCGCACTACAAGGTATATGAGTTCCACCCTGTAGTCGGCAAGCTGCAAATCTACTGCAGCGAAGACCTGGGTGCGTTTTATCTCGATATTTTGAAAGACCGCCTCTACACTACCGGTGCCAATAGTGTAGCGCGACGCTCGGCACAAACAGCGCTGTGGACCATCACACAGGCCATGCTGCGCTGGATGGCTCCTTTCTTGAGCTTTACCGCTGAAGAAGCATGGGCCGTGTTGGGTGCCGAAGGGAAAACGCCTGCGGCCACCAAACTGTCGATTTTTATGGATGGCTACGTGGCGTTGGACACGCCCGACGAGTCGCTGCTGCGCAAATGGGCCCGCATTCGCGAGATCCGCGAACTGGTGAACAAAGACATTGAAGTGCTGCGTGCCGACGGCAAGCTGGGCGCGTCGTTGCAAGCCGAAGTCACGCTCACCGTAAATGAAGACGACCACGCCATGCTGGCCAGTTTAGGCGCAGATTTGAAGTTTGTGTTCATCACCTCCGCTATCACTTTGGTAGCTGGTGACGCGCTTTCTACGAGGGCTAGCGTCACAATTGGCACTAAATGTGAGCGCTGCTGGCATTACACCGACGATGTGGGCACAGACGCGGCCCACCCCACCATCTGTGGCCGTTGCGTAAGCAATTTGACTGGCGCAGGCGAGACGCGGATGTTTACCTGATGGCACGCGCCTCCAAAGTTTCAGGCAAATTCCCCGGCAAGCCGGTGCGGTCCAGCGCCGGTGGCGGCATGCTGCTGTGGCTGGGGCTGGCGTTTATTTTGCTGCTGGCAGACCAGTTCACCAAAGTGCTGATCGTGGGCTACTACCACTTGGGCGACAGCACCTTGGTGACCGGTTTTTTCAACATCGTGCGGGTGCATAACCACGGCGCCGCGTTCTCGTTTCTGGCTGGCGCATCGGGCTGGCAACGCTGGTTTTTCACTGCGCTGGGCGTGGTGGCTGCGGTGGCAATTGTCTGGATGCTAAAAAAGCACGCCGGGCAAAAGTTGTTCAGCTTTGCCATGGCCTGCATTCTGGGTGGCGCTATTGGCAATGTGGTGGACCGGGTGCTGTACGGCTATGTGGTGGACTTTTTGGATTTTCACTGGGCGGGAATGCATTTTCCGGCCTTCAATGTGGCCGACAGCGCTATTTCAGTGGGGGCGCTTTGTTTGATTTTGGATGAGTTGCTCCGCGTAAAGAAAAGCTAATCTCATGAAAAAAAGCTTCACCAAACACCTTCTCGCTGCGGCCATCGTCGCTATGGCTCCTTGCGCTGCGGTGCTCGCCCAAAACGCGACTGAGCCGGACGCTACCAGCGCCAACTTTGACCGCGCCATCAACAAGAAGGACGACTGGTATTTCTCTTGGGGCTACAGCCGCCAGCAGTACGCGCCCTCAGACATTCATATCTCACAGCCCGGCATTAGCAACGACTTCACGTTGCACAAGGTGGCGGCCAGCGACTTTCCTTCCAGCATTCCGGACACGCTCAGCTCGTTGGTGAATCTGGATTTCACCAACCCGCAGGAAAACATTCGCATCGGCAAGTTTTTGAATCCTGAGAAGACGTTTGCGATTGAACTGTCCATCGACCACAGCAAATACAACGCCGACTTTGACCAAACTGTGGCAGTGTCCGGCACCATCAACGGCCAGCCTGCACCCGCCAACATGAAGCTGGCCAAGCAGAATTTTGATTACGCGCTGCACAACGGACTGAACCACATCATGGTGAATGCAGTATGGCTGCACCACCTGACCGGGCCACAAAACAAGCAAGGCCAGTTACAGCTGATCAGCAGGGCTGGCGCGGGTATTTTGTTGCCCCATGCCGATGTCTCGGTGTTCGGTCAGCCTAACGGCGTGGGCCCCAAAAATGAGAATATTTGCTGCTTTAAGAGCAATGACTGGTGGCAGATCAATGGCTTGACAGCCGGTGTCGAAGTGGGTGTGCGCTACCGGGTTTACAAGTCGATGTTTCTGGAGCTAACCTCCAAGGTGGCCTACGGCGTGTTGCGCAATGTGCCGGTGTACCAAGGATCTGCTGACCAGACCATCTGGATGTCAGAGCAGGTCTTGTCAGCAGGTTTCCTGTTTTAGCGCACTCGCCAGTTCAGGCGCTTACAGCGTCAAAATAGTGCAGCCCGTGGTTTTGCGGGCTTCCAGCGCACGGTGGGCCTCTTGCACATCTTCAAGTTTGAAGCGCTGCTCGATGTGAATTTTCACCTTGCCGCTAACCACCACGTCAAACAAATCGTCTGCCATAGCTTGCGTGCTCTCGCGGGTGGCGATGTGGGTAAACAGGGTTTGGCGCGTCAAATAAATGGAACCCTTGGGGCCCAGAATGCCGGGCGCAAACGGGGCCAC
>JBJOLD010000262.1:0-3008 GCA_046045765.1 Pseudomonadota bacterium
GCCCATGAGGCAGTGGACTTTATGTTGCTAGATAACACCCTGGGCGTCGCGCACAACGACGGTGGGGCGCGTGTGGTGATTGAAGAGTTTTTGCAAGGCGAAGAGGCCAGTTTCATCGTCATGGTGGATGGCAAAAACGTGTTGCCCTTGGCCACCAGTCAGGACCACAAGCGCCTGCTCGATGGAGACATGGGCCCCAACACCGGCGGCATGGGGGCCTATTCGCCCGCACCCGTGGTCACGCCCGATGTGCACGCGCGCGCCATGCGCGAAATCATTTTGCCCACGGTGAAGGGCATGGAAAAAGATGGCATTCCATTCAGCGGCTTTTTGTACGCCGGCCTGATGATCGACGCCCATGGTGCTCCCAAAACGCTGGAATTCAACTGCCGCATGGGCGACCCCGAAACCCAACCCATCATGATGCGCCTGAAGACCGATTTGGTGGACGTGCTGATGGCCGCCACCGAACCCGGCCCCCACGGCAAGCTCGATGAAGTAGAGCTGCAATGGGACCGCCGCACTGCCTTGGGCGTGGTGCTGGCTGCGCATGGCTACCCGCTGACCCCGCGCAAGGGCGATGTGATTACCGGCGTGCCACGCTTCAATGCAGAAGACGCGCATCTGGACCACGCGGTCGTGTTCCATGCGGGTACCGCGATCAAAGACGGTGCGCTGCAGGTGTCTGGCGGACGTGTGTTGTGCGTCACCGCATTGGCAGATTCTGTGAAGACTGCACAGCAAAAAGTCTACGAAGCGGCGCGGGGCATTCATTTTGATGGCATGCAATACCGCACGGATATTGGGTACCGGGCGATTAAGAACTAATGCAATCCACCGACGTTCGCGACTATTTGGTGGGCCTGCAGAGCCGCATCACTGCTGCAATTGCCGCGGTGGATGGCGGTCAGTTTTTGGTAGACCCATGGCAAAAACCATCTGGCGAATTACTGCAAGGCAACGGTATTACCCAAATTTTGGAAGGCGGGGCCGTGTTTGAGCGTGCGGGCTGTGGCTTCTCGCATGTCAGCGGCCCCAAGTTACCACCCAGTGCAACCCAACATCGGCCCGAGTTGTCAGGCGCGCCGTTTGAGGCCATGGGTGTGTCGCTGGTGTTTCACCCTCGGAACCCGTATGTGCCTACCGTGCACATGAATGTGCGCATGATTGCCGCCAAAACGCCCGATGGTGCGGACGTGTGCTGGTTTGGCGGTGGCATGGATTTGACGCCTTACTACGGGTTTGAAGAAGACGCTGTGCACTTCCACCGAACCTGCAAAGACGCGTTGGCGCCATATGGCGACGACAAATACCCGCGCTTCAAAACTTGGTGCGATGACTATTTCTTTTTGAAACACCGCAATGAGCCGCGCGGTGTGGGCGGCGTGTTTTTTGATGATTTTTCGGAGCTGGGCCAGGAGCATAGTTTTGCCATGCTGCAGTCGGTGGGCGATGCGTTTTTGGCGGCTTACATGCCCATCGTGGAACGCCGCCAAGCTACGCCCTATAACCAGCGTGAGCGCGATTTTCAGCTCTACCGCCGCGGCCGTTATGTGGAGTTCAACTTGGTGTGGGACCGTGGCACCCACTTCGGCCTACAGTCGGGCGGGCGCACCGAGTCGATTTTGTTGTCCATGCCACCGCATGCCAGTTGGTCGTACCAGCATCAGCCCGAGGTGGGTTCGCCCGAAGCGGCGCTGACCACGCAGTTTTTGGTGCGCCGGGATTGGGTTTGACTACATCTGCAAGCCGCCCGAAGCGCATTGGTGTTTTTGGTGGGGCGTTTGACCCGCCGCACCGTGCGCATGTGGCCTTGGCCCAAACGGCCATTGACCAACTGCAGCTGGATGTGCTGCATGTAATTCCTACCGGGCACGCATGGCATAAATTGCGCACTTT
The DNA here is from genome assembly GCA_046045765.1 of Pseudomonadota bacterium. GTDB lineage: Bacteria > Pseudomonadota > Gammaproteobacteria > Burkholderiales > Burkholderiaceae_C > Allorhodoferax. The sequence continues at coordinate 1,900 of JBJOLD010000262.1, forward strand.
GACCGATGCGGTGCACCGTCTAGCCATGGCTGAGATGACCTTTGCGCCAATGCCTGCAGTCGTGGTCGATCCAAGAGAAACCTTGCGCAGCGGGCCAACATATACCGTGGATACCCTGCGGGAAATCGCCAATGAAAACTCCGGCGCGCAGCTGCACTTAATCATTGGTGAAGACCAGGCGCTGGCCTTGCCTACATGGCAGCGCTGGGACGAACTGCCCAGCCTTGCTATAATTTGTGTAGCTGCTCGCGCAGGTTCAACCGGGGCGTATGCCACTTTTGATACGCTAAACACCCATATTCCACGAATTATTCGCTTGGAAATGCCAGCGATGCCTCTGAGCGCAACGACAATTCGCCACGCTGTAGCCCAACACCAAAGTGTCGAATCACTGGTTTTTGAGCCCGTTGCGCGTTATATTGATCAACACCACCTTTACCGATCTGCCTGATGACTATTTCTACCGCCGTTAAAAAAGACACCCAAAAGCTACAGCGCGCCATTGTGGACGGGCTCGAAGACGTCAAGGCCCAAGACATTCAGGTGTTCGATACCGAGCATTTGTCTGCATTGTTTGAGCGGGTAATCGTGGCGTCAGGTACCAGTAACCGTCAAACCAAGGCATTGGCTGCCAGTGTGCGCGACGCAGTGCGCGAGGCTGGGTTCCCCAAGCCGCGTATTGAAGGCGAGGCCAATGGCGAATGGATTATTGTGGACTGCGCGCAGGCCGTAGTGCACATCATGCAACCCACATTTCGCCAGTACTACAACCTGGAAGAGTTGTGGGGTGACAAGCCAGTGCGTTTGAAGCTAGGTGCAGCCAAGCCCTTGGTTAAGGCGGAAGTAGAAGTTGCTAAGCCTGCCACAGTAAAAGCCGAGCCGGCCAGTCTGCGCCGCTCCAATGCGGCCAAGAAGGGGGTTGCCGAAGCATTTCCTTCCAAGGCACAAGTGAAAAAAGATGCTGCAAAAGCGGCAGGGGTTAAATTGCCCGCCAAGCGAGCTCCGGCTAGTAGGGCGCCTGCCACTAAAGCACCTGTCAAGCGCGCAGCCGCGCCAAAAGCGGCAATTAAAACTGTGGTGGTTAACGCACCAGTAAAACCTGCTGCCAA
>JBJOLD010000277.1:0-11732 GCA_046045765.1 Pseudomonadota bacterium
CGTCGGTGGCTTCTTTGCTGGCTTTGGTGGCCATGGCGTCAGTGATACGGGCGTTGTCGCTGTTTTGGCTGATGGAGGCCGACATGGTGTCGATTTGGGCGGTGGTCTCTTCTACCGATGCGGCTTGTTCGCTGGCGGCTTGGGATAGAGATTGTGCCGTGGCGCTGACTTGGCCGGCAGCACCCGTCAGGGCGTCAGAGGCTGCGCGGACTTCTTCGATGACGCGGGTGAGGTTCTCTGCGGTGGCGTTGACGCTGTCTTTGACTTGGCTAAAGAGGCCTTGGTAGTCACGGGTGATGCGGTGGGTGAGGTCGCCTTCGGCCAGCGCAATGAGGGCTTGGGCGGTGTCGTTCATGGCTTCTTCGCTGGTGATAATCAGCTGGTTCATGGCGGTGGCCAGGGTTGCAAAGAAGCCCGTTTTTGCGTCTAAGCTGATGCGCCCAGAGAAGTCACCGTTGGCCGCTGCAGAGGCAATGCCCGCAACTTCTTGTTCGGATGCAATTTCGTCGGTGCGGTCAAACCACTGGGTGATGCGCCCAATAGGTACGCCCGCACTGTCAAGTACGGGGCGCGCCAGGAGGCGCAGTTGGTGGCCGTTGACTTGCATGTCGATGGCTTGGCCGGTACTGAGGGCTTGTTCAAATTGACTGAGGTGGATTGGTTCTTTGAACAGGGTGCTGAGTTTGTTGCCGTAGAACTGGTCCGTATCAAAACTGGAGCCACCAAAGTGCTGGAGTAGCTCTTTCGCAGCCGGGGTGGCGTGCACTAGTTGTGCGTTGGCGTTGGAGATGGTCACGCTGACGGGCAGGCTGTCTAGGGAGAGACGAATGCGTTGGTTGAAGGTGGCCGCTGTGGCCGCTTCTTTCATGATGGCTTGCACTTGGTCCATGGCCGCAGAGATGCGGGCTTTTTGTCCTGGCAGGCGTTCCATGGATTGCTCTAGGTCGCCTTTGGCGTAGCTTGAGACTAAGTCCACTACCTTCGTATTGACTGCTATGTGGGATTGAACCAGCTGGTTAATAGATGTGGCCATAAAACGATATGCCCCCTCCAACTGCGTGACCGACATCACATGCTCCGACATTCCTGCCTCGTGCAGACTTGTCATTTCATCCAATGCAGCCTCAAACTCTAAAAGAGTGTCCTTCATTTTCGCCAGCGGTGCGAGCAATTGACCAATTTCGCTGTCATCGACATCAATAGCCGCATCTAATCGTCCTGACGCCACCAGCTTGGCTACACGAACGGCTCGGCTTAGCGGGCGCGTAATACTAGAAGTAATCAACCATGCCACCATCAATGCGGCAACGACGGCAATGAGTACGATCAGTGCGGCAGTCTTGCCTATATCGTCAGCCTTAATTTGGATAGCACCCAAATCTTGCTTCATCTGCGTGACAACGTATTGCACAAAAGGCACCAAGGCCTTTTGCAAATCGTCACTTGCCGCATCGAATCCACCCATTAGCTTGTTGCCAGCTCCAGGGCCACCTTCGACATAGGCCCTGGCCATGCTTTGCCCGGTTTCAAAATAGACTTTCGATGCGGCTTTGATAGCTTGCGTTTTTTTGAGTAAATCCGCGTTACCTGCCCCAGCGAAATATTTCTCAAATCGGTCCAATGCTGTAATTAACGCATCGTAGTTTTCTTGGGCTTTTACAAACCCATCGTCCAATCCGTTTTCACCTCGAGTCGCAGACACATCGGATAAAAACTGCTGAATTTGAACCACATTTTTATCAGCTCGGGTTGCGAGAAAAGCATATTCAACACTTTGTTCAGACACGGTTTGCACATCATTTTTGACGAGTACCAGTTGCGTCTGCAGCCACGCGGCAAATCCAATGAATAGAGCAATAGGGACGGCAAAACCTAAAAGAATTCGGGTCCCAATAGTCGGATTGAACGCGTTCATTTTTTTCCTATTTTTAATGCTCCGCTGGCAATCTAGTGACAGTTCGCAATATTATTCGCAGCATATTTTTACTATCGTTTCAGACACGACTGCTCAGCTAGTATCGCCATATCTTCAATGCTGAGAGCTTTCTCCGATTCAAGAATCACAACAAACTCAGCACCAACCTTACCCATCCCGCGGATAAATTCTTTACGAATAGAGGAACCGAATTGCGGTGGGGGTTCGACATCTGCATCAGGGATATCAATCACCTCATTGACTGCGTCGACCATCAAGCCGATAGCCACTTTCTCACCACCACTCAATCCATCAAAAATAATAATGCAAGTTTTTTTTCGTACATGGGCAACCGAGCGACCCAGGCGCGACTGCAAATCAATGACCGGCACAACTTGCCCACGTAAATTAACAACTCCACGCACAAAAACCGGCATCAATGGCACAGTAGTTATGCTGGCATACTGAATGACTTCACGCACCGAACGAACATCCATAGCAAACACTTCATCATCGAGTGTGTATGTTAAATATTGCAAGCAAGGACCACGATCTTCGCGGTCCTTGCTTTCATAATTTATATGTGCGTCTTGTGTCTGCATAAGCTTCAAATTTTGGCACTAACTAGACTCTTAGGATGCCGGTATCAGGTCGTCATGTGGGCAGGCTCAGTCTCGGTGACCAAATCACAAAGAGAACCAACATCCAGTATGAGCGCCACTTCACCGCTACCCAAAATACTGGAGCCAGAAATGCCACGCAAAGCCTTAAACAATCGCCCCAATGGCTTAATCACAGTTTGATTCTGGCCAAGTAGCACCTCGACTTCGATGCCATATCGCCCCCGAACCGAATTGACAACCACAACACTGACTCGGCTGGGCAATGTGGACTCCACTGCATACAGCGTACGCAGCCTCACTACAGGTAAAACGGCACCACGAAGCTCCATACAATGGCGCCCACTGGAATCCACTTTGACATGTTGACCTCCCGAATCAATCACTTCGATTACGGACTCCAACGGCAATACGAACTTGGACTTACCAACACCCACCAAGAATCCATCAATGATGGCCAGCGTAAGCGGCAGGCGAATATCAACCTGCAAGCCTCTACCTGGATTACTGTTCAGGTGAATACTTCCTCGTAATGACTCGATATTTCGGCGAACCACATCCATCCCCACACCACGACCCGACAAGTTAGTGACTTGCTCAGCAGTAGAAAAACCAGGCTCAAAGATCATCATGTTGATGACGTCATCACCCGGCACTCGGCCTTGCTCTATCAAACCGCGGTTCCACGCACGCTGCAATACCCGATCCCGGTTAATGCCTCGGCCGTCGTCTTCAATACGAATCAGAATTGCGCCAAGTTCATGCTTGGCACTAAGAACCAATTTACCTACTGCGGACTTTCCTGCTGCGATACGTTCTTGGGGAGGCTCCAGGCCATGGTCCAGTGAGTTGCGCACCAAGTGCATGAGCGGATCTGCAATTTTCTCCACCATGGACTTATCGAGCTCGGCATCACCTCCTACGATCTCAAAATTGACCTCTTTACCCAAACTGTTAGCAGTGTCTCGCACCACACGCCGAAAGCGGTTGAACGTATCGCCAACTGGCACCATACGCAGGCCTAAAGTGCCATTGCGTATTTCCTCGATCAACCCACTCATGTGCAAATTTGCTTCCAGTAAGGCGATCTGCCGTGACCCGCGGGCGAGCAGCGTTGCACCTGCGCCGGCAATAACAAGCTCACTCAACAAATTGATGACAGCATCAAGTCGGTCGGCCTGTACACGGATATAACGATCCTCATTTCGCGCGGACTCTCGGATTTTTTGCTGTTTACCCAATGCCGCTGCAATCACCTCAGGCGCTACACCGGCCTGCGCCTCAAGTAAATCTCCGATTTTTTTCTTGGCCACTGAGGGCATGCCGAGCGTTTGATTTTGGGTAGAAAGCACCTGAGTCAATTTGTCTTGGGTAACGGCACCAACAGATACCAACATGTCCCCCAATCGAGGAATTTCAGGCATTTCTTCAATGGCGCGTGCCAATTTTCGCTGCGGTGTTTCGGGCGCGATGACGTCTAGCTCACAATCGTCAATTACAAAACTGAATGCGCCTTCGATATCGTCTCGGCTGGCAGATGTTTCCAAATCCATGAAAAAGCTGAGATAGCAACTCTCTGGATTCAGGTTGTCCAGTGGCGGCACACTGTCGTAACCACAGCGTACCGATTCGATTCTTCCTAAGCTTCCAAGATACTGGGCAATGGATAACGGGTCCATACCGTTACGGAATGTGTCAGGGCCAAAGCGAGCAGATATGCTCCACACTTTGAATCCACTGTCTTCGGTTAGCGACTGGACTGAACGGGTTACCTCCTCGACTGCGTGCGTTGCGTCAGAACTTATATCTATTAACGCGGAGAGCTGCATAACGAGATCGGCTCGCAGGTATTTTTGATCTGGTGTGTCTGTTGATTCGTCTGCAGCAATGTCAACCAAGAACTTAATCTGGTCGTTACATTGCAAAAGCAACGTGCCGATGGTTGGGCTAAGCGCAATGGATGCATCGCGCATTTTGTCTAACAGCGCTTCCACATGGTGGGTAAATTCAACCACCTGGTTTAGCCCAAAAATGCCTGCAGAGCCTTTAACTGTGTGAGCACACCGAAATAGTGAGTCTAATAACTCTCGGTTGTCAGGCTTATTCTCCAGCTCTAGAAGTAGCGTCTCGATAGCTTCGATTTGTTCCGCTGCTTCGCTGATAAAAGCAGGCATCGCCTGCGCAATAAAGTCGGCATCCGGGTCTTTGGTTGAACTCATGACTTTGCTCCGATGTCCGCCCTAACGGAACCACTTTCAAGCCAGTGACTAAGCCCTATAGTCTGGCAGGCTTCAATGAAAGCCTCGCTCGGTTGCGTCAACTGCCATGGCTGATTCAAGTTGGAGAGCGCCGCTAGCAACTGCAACCCGGCTCCGTCCACTTCACGAACATTTCTTGCAGAAATCGTCAGGAAATCTGTCGCATTGAGGTTTTGCTCACTTGCCCACGCAAGCAATTTATCCCGTGTATCTGGGGCGCTGTAGATATTTAGCTCAGCGGGCAGCTCATAAAGTTCACTCATGACATCTCTCCAACAGCAAATTCAACGACCTTGCGCCGTGCATTGAGTATCACCAAATTGAGCCTACATACAGAACTTCGACACGGCGTTAACCAACTGGGTTGGAGCAAAGGGCTTAACCATCCAAGCCTTAGCGCCGGCGGCTTTGCCTTGTTCTTTTTTTTCGTCCTGGCTTTCTGTGGTGAGCATCAAGACGGGCATGAATTTGTAAGCTGCCAAAGCTTTTGCAGCTTTGACAAATTCGATTCCATTCATGATGGGCATATTTACATCGCAGACCGCCATGCTGATTTGGCGACCATCTAACAAAGCCAATGCTGCTTGTCCATCACCGGCCTCAATTACGTTGTACCCGGCTCCCGCAAGCGCCATTTTCACCACACGGCGAAGGCTTGCAGAATCATCGATCACCAGAATTGTTTTTGCCACTTCAACCCTTTAAAAATAAGTCGCTTCGCTACTTTCGCTTGAGGCGGAAACGTCATTACCCCTGTTGGGATGATCTTTTCGTTGCTCTGCCATTACATACTGGGACTCAAGGTATTGAAGCCACGCGGCCAACGCAGGGCTGGAGGCCGTATCAGCAACGAGCACGGCTTGAAGGCGTGCAATGTCACCCTCGAGAAGCACCATCATCTGGCTAATTCGATCTTGGTACTGAAAGCCAACATACATTTGCTCCACTTGCGCAGCTACCAATTGCGTCTCATGCGTAAAGTGTTTTGTAATTTCCTCCAACGCATGCACCGCTTTACCAACCATAGCGAGCACTTGATACAACACCAGACGCGTGGATTCAGGCAACTCAGGAGCAATGAGAACGGGCGACAATAAGTGCTCGCAAACAAGTGCAAGGCCGGTAACACCCTCACTTGACTGGCTAAGTGCTTCTGTAATTTGTACCGACTGGCGCTCAGCCAAGTGAATGTGTGGTTCGATGTCAGCAAAAGCCCGCAACATTTCGTTGATTGCCGCCTCAGATTGCATACGCGAAGCAGCCAAGTGACGCGCCCAAATGGGCAACACCCCAACACACAGAGCAAGTAGCTCTTGCGTTAGCAGGTCATCGCCCAGCTGGTCTTTTGATGTTTTCATCGGTCTGTTCGTGAACTTTGTCACATACTAACCCAGCTTTCTTAGAGCAACACAAGAAAAAACGCTCGAACCTCTATCCGCTGAACATCAGATGCTTGACCACGCTCTCCTATCCCAAGGATAGTAAGCCAGCCTACGGCCTATTTCATTGCACGACGCTCCAAAATTTCGAACGCCGGCAAGGTCCTCCCCTCCAATACTTCCAGAAAAGCTCCGCCACCAGTGCTGATGTAGCCCACTTGACTCTCGATTCCGTACTTGGCAATCGCAGCCAAGGTGTCACCACCCCCAGCAATGCTGAACGCGCTAGACTCAGCGATAGCCTCGGCAATGGTCTTGGTGCCGTCTTCAAAGGCTGCGAACTCAAAAACTCCAACTGGGCCGTTCCAAACAATAGTTCCGGCATTCATCAGTTGGGCTGCCAGCGCTTTGGCCGTCGCAGGTCCGATATCCAAAATCAAATCATCGTCTTGGACATCGCTGGCGGCCTTGACTTCTGCTTTCGCGTCGGCGCTAAACGTTTTGGCGGTGACCACATCGGTGGGGATGGGTACAGCAGCACCACGCATCTTCATGGCTTCAATGACCGCCTTGGCCTGGTCCAGCAAGTCAGGCTCGGCCAGGCTTTTGCCAATCTTCAGTCCTGCAGCCAGCATGAAGGTGTTGGCAATGCCGCCACCGACGATGAGTTGGTCGACGTTGTCGGCCAGGCTTTTGAGGATGGTGAGCTTGGTGGAGACTTTAGAGCCAGCCACGATGGCGACCAAGGGGCGCTTGGGGGCTAACAAGGCCTTGGAGATGGCATCCATTTCGGCGGCCAAGAGAGGGCCCGCACAGGCTATTGGGGCAAACTGGGCAATGCCGTAGGTTGAGGCTTCGGCCCGGTGGGCGGTGCCAAAGGCATCGTGGACGAAGATGTCGCACAGGGCGGCCATCTTCTTGGACAAGGCTTCGTCGTTCTTTTTCTCGCCTTTGTTGACGCGGCAGTTTTCCAGCATGACGAGTTGGCCGGGGGCAACGGTCACACCATCCACCCAGTTGGCAATCACGGGAATCTCGCGGCCCATGAGTTCACCCATGCGTTTAGCAACCGGGGTCAGGGAGTCAGCGGGTGCAAACGCGCCTTCGGTCGGACGGCCCAAATGCGAGGTCACCATGACGGCGGCACCGGCTTTCAAAGCCATCTCGATGCAAGGGATGCTGGCGCGGATGCGGGTGTCTTCGGTGATGGCGCCGGTGTCATCCTGGGGGACGTTGAGGTCGGCGCGGATGAAGACGCGCTTGTTAGCAATAAAGCCCTGGGCACACAAATCAGAAAAGCGAATGACGTTCATGAAAACACCTTGGAATGAAGTAGACAAAACCGGCACACAGAGCTTGCGCTGGGCATATTCTCCGCATTGTAATTTCTGAGCATGTCAGCCCCAAGCAATGCACGATGTGCAAAGGCAATTGCAAACCCAGAGCCTCGGATGGGCGCTAACTACCACACCCGCACATTAACGAACAGGTCGGTAAGAGCAAAGTTAAGCAACGTGGTCTGCTGCGGAATCAAACTGCATGCCAACTTGCAGATCAAAACCATGCAAAAAGTCTGCTGCCGCCAAACGCTTGCCGCCCGGGCGCTGCAGCTGCGTCAAAACTACTATTGAATTCATAGCAGCCACCGCAATACCGGATGGAGCCAGGTCGACAATTGATCTCAAACTCGAATGGCGATTACCTCCGCCAATCTCGGCCGCCCACACCTTGATGGTTTCGCCTTTCAAAGACACAGTAGCCCCCGGAAAAGGATTGAAGGCCCTCACCCGTCGCACGATGATTTGCGCGGGCTGACTCCAATCAATAGCGGCTTCATACTTTTCAATTTTGCGTGCGTACGTCACACCAGCTTCGGGTTGCTTCATAGGCTTGAGTAGGTTAGCACCTGCCTGCTCAAGCACATCAATTACCAATGACGCGCCCAACTGCGCCACTTTGTCATGCAGTGTGTCTGTGGTGTCGGCACACTCAATCAGCAAACTTTGCATCATCAGAATGTCACCGGTATCCAATCCCGCGTCCATTTGCATGATCGTAACGCCGGTATGAGTGTCCCCAGCCTCTACGGCACGGTGAATAGGTGCCGCGCCCCGCCAGCGTGGAAGGAGTGAGCCATGGATGTTGATGCAGCCAAACTTGCATGTCGGCTGACGGGGGGACATGTCATCGAGCACCCATTGAGGCAGGATCAGCCCGTACGCGGCCACCACCATGACGTTGGCTTTGGCATCGGCGATGGCTTGGCGGGTGTGCGCAGCATCGTCAGGAAATTTGCCGTCCAACTTCAGGCTACGCGGCTGGACAACGGGTATACCGTATTCCATTGCAAACTGCTTTACCGCGGATGCACTTAGCTTCATACCCCGCCCTGCTGGACGGTCAGGCTGCGTCAACACCAATGCGATGGTATGTCCCGCATCACGAATACGCTTCAAAGCGATTTGGGCAAACTCAGGTGTGCCAGCAAAGATTACTCGCAATGCAGCCACCTCAGAGCGTGTAGTCACGCTGCGCTTTAAGCATCTTGGTTTTGATGCGATTACGCTTGAGAGGCGACAAATACTCCACGAACACTTTGCCCAATAAATGGTCCATTTCGTGCTGAATGCACACGGCGAGCAGTCCGTCGGCCTCAATAGTGCGAATCTGGCCAGATTCATCTGCCGCGCTGACTTGTACAGCATCAAACCGCACTACACCGTCGTAGATTCCGGGCACCGACAGACACCCCTCCTCGTTCACATGGGTGGTTTCACTTGTCCATGTCAATGTAGGATTAACAAGCGCGATGGGCTGATCTCGATTTTCAGAGATATCTATTACGATCACACGCTGGTGCACATCAATCTGTGTGGCGGCCAGTCCAATACCTTTAGCTTCGTACATAGTCTCAAACATGTCCGCTATCAAAGACTGGATTTGCGCATCAACGTGCGCCACAGGTTTGGCGATTTTGTGGAGTTTGGGGTCAGGAAAACAGAGTATCGGGAGTAAAGCCATAAAGAACATCTTCAAAGATGTGGCTATTTTCGCTACTTTTGAACAGCCCTGCACAACAGAACTAGCAAAAACGTTGCCCAATCAAGGACTTGGGCGCAAAATCGCGCGTAAATTATCAAGCTACCTCAACCGACACGCACCTTGTTATGACGACACATCTGATGGCGAAATCTAAAGTGGCAATCGCCGCACTTGCGGCTGTGGCCAGCGCCATGACCACCACCTTCGGGTGGGCCCAACATTTGCCAGTTTCACCAGCACAGCAAGCCACTGCATCCCAGGTTGCAGCCAAAGGCGTTGCCCTAAATGAGTTGGCGCCCAACGCGCCAGACAGCTACACCGTCAAGCATGGCGACACCTTATGGGCGATTTCCAGCTTGTTTCTCAAGGGTCCCTGGCGCTGGCCCGAGTTATGGGGCATGAATCTCGAGGAAATCAAGAACCCGCACCGCATTTATCCAGGCCAAGTTCTTACACTGGAGAAAAAAAATGGCATGGCCACTCTGCACTTGGGTGCGGGATCCATTTCTGGTTCAGCCGATGATGCAGGTATCGAAACAGTTCGTGTATCGCCTAGGACTCGCTATGAATCGCTGGGTGACACTGCACTTCCCACGTTGCAATCCAGTGTTATTGAGGCGTTTTTAGCCGAACCCATTATTGTTGACGAAGCCGACTTGCTTGCGGCACCTCGCATCGTTGCAACACAAGAAAATCGTGTATTGCTGACCCGTGGTGACAGAGCCTATGCGCGCGGACCCTCAAGCAAACCATTACTCGATGATGAGCGCCGACAAAAACAACTGCGCGTATTCCGCAACGCCACTCCACTAAGAGACCCTAGCACGGGTGAAGTATTAGGTTTCGAAGCGCAATACGTTGGTAAGGCCAATTTGATACGCGGTGAAACCACCTCAGATGTCACAGAGAAAGACGGCGCCACTGCGAGTGCCATTGTTCCAGCCACTATTGACATTATTAGCGCCAAAGAAGAAATTCGTGTGGGTGACCGTATGTTGCCCGAACCACCGCGCTTGCTGCAAACCTACACACCTCGAATGCCACCTGGCAACTCAGACGGACGCATTGTCTCCGTCTACGGCAGTGCCATCGTCAATGCGGCGCAAAACCAAGTGGTGGTGATTAACCGAGGCGTCCGAGACGGCATGGAGCCCGGCCATGTTATGGCGATTCTCAAAGACGGAGCGCGCATCATTGACAAGGGTGACGAGAAACGTCCTTTGATGAAACTGCCGGACGAACGTAACGGACTGCTAATGGTGTTTCGCACTTTTGAGCGGCTCTCTTACGCATTGATTTTAGAAATTACGGATGGTGTGCGTGTAGGTGACCGTTTGACTCCACCTCGTTAAGCATTACCTATTTAGTTAGCTTCGCCTTTTTTGTATATTCGTGATGGACCAAGACGAGCTCGCCGACTGGTTGCGATTGCAGCTAACTCCAGGCATTGGTAACGGAGTTGCACGAAAACTGCTTATTCATTTCGGACTGCCTTCCAATATATTTGTTCAGTCTTTGGGAGACCTGCAAGCCGTAGTCGGGGCCGCCAAAGCGCAGGCTTTGATTGAATTGCCAGCAGAGTTCCGCAGCCAGCTAGAGCTCACTTGGTCTTGGATTCAAGCGGATACAGCGTGTCGACATGTACTGACAATTGCGGATCCCGCATATCCGCAAAGCCTTTTGAATATGGAAGATCCCCCTATGCTGCTTTACGCAATGGGGCCTGCGGAGCATTGGCCAAATGCAGCCCTCAATGGCGTTGCGGACCGCTGCATTGCTGTTGTCGGTAGCCGAAATCCAACCCCGCAGGGGGCTATCAACGCCAAGCAATTTTCAGTAGCGCTTGCCCAGTCGGGGCTCACTGTGATCAGCGGTATGGCACTAGGTGTAGATGGTTGTGCACATGAAGGCGCTCTTGAAGGGGCAACAGAAGGCCAGTTGGCAACTGTGGCCGTTGTTGGTACTGGTTTGGACCGTGTTTACCCAAGGCAACACCGTGTGCTTGCACACCGCATTGCACAACGCGGCATCTTGCTGAGTGAGTATGCGTTGGGCACACCACCATTGGCAGCCAACTTTCCTAGACGCAACCGGCTAATTGCTGGACTTAGTCGTGGCACCTTGGTCGTAGAGGCTGCGCTGCAGTCTGGCTCACTGATCACCGCGCGTTTAGCTATAGAGCAAGGCAAAGATGTCTTCGCCATTCCGGGTTCGATACATTCCACACAAGCCCGAGGCTGCCACGCACTCATTAAGCAAGGTGCCAAGCTGGTAGAAAGTGCACAAGATATCCTAGAAGAGATGCAATTCGAAACAACGGGGGGTAGCAGTACAAAATTGAAAGCTAGCGGCGCAGATCAGGCGCTGGCCACCGACTTATTGAATGAAGAACCTTCCCCCTTACTCCTAGCACTGGGCTTTGATCCCACTAGCTTAGACACTCTGCAGACCAGAACGGGCTTGAACACAGAAACCCTGCAAGTCCAGCTGATGACACTAGAACTAGACGGTAAAGTTG
>JBJOLD010000281.1:0-5037 GCA_046045765.1 Pseudomonadota bacterium
TTTGATCTTCAGACCCAAGGGGTTGCTGGGTACACGGGAAGGCTAAGCATGTCAAAAACATTTGCCAATTTCAATACGGGTCGCTGGCTGGTTTGGACCCTGTTTGCCATTCCGCTCATCGTTGCACCCATGGTGTTCAAAAGTGGTTTGGGTATCACAGTGTTGTCCCAAATGGGAATTGCCATCATTGCCTGCCTGTCGTACAACATGTTGCTGGGGCAAGGTGGCATGTTGAGCTTCGGGCACGCGGTTTATACCGGCTTGGGCGCGTTTGTCGCCATTCACGCGCTGAACAGTATTTCTACCGGGGCACTGGGTATCCCTGTTTCCGCCGTTCCGCTGGTGGGTGGGGTGGCAGGCATGGGCTTTGCCTTATTGTTTGGTTACGTGACCACGCGCAAGGCGGGTACCACCTTCGCCATGATTACTTTGGGCTTGGCCGAACTCGTGTTCGCCATGTCGCTAATGGTTCCCGAGTTTTTCGGTGGCGAAGGCGGCGTGTCGGGTAACCGGGTCACCGGCAACGCAGTGATGGGCATTACGTTTGGCCCGGCAGTGCAGGTGTACTACCTGATTGCCGTTTACACGTTCCTGTCAGTCGCAGCCATGTTCGCATTTACGGGCACGCCTTTAGGGCGCATGCTCAATGCGGTGCGTGACAACCCTGAACGCGTCGAATTCATTGGCTACAACCCGCAAAAGGTACGCTACTTGGCGTTCATTATTGCGGGATTTTTTGCCGGTATTTCGGGAGGGCTGGCAGCCTTGAATTTTGAAATAGTGACCGCCGAAGTGGTCGGCGCTGGGCGCTCAGGCGCCTATTTGTTATTTACGTTTTTGGGCGGCGCCACTTTCTTTTTTGGCCCCATCATCGGCGCAGTGATGATGGTGTTGGCTTTTGTATTGCTGAGCGAGTTCACCAAGGCTTGGCTGTTGTATCTTGGCTTGGTATTTTTGGTGATGGTGATGTACGCGCCTGGTGGTGTTGCCAGTCTCATCATGATGAATTTGCGTGTGGCCAAGTTTGGCAAACTGCGCACGCTGTGGGTGAGCTACCTTGGCTTGGGGGGTACCGCATTGGTGGCTCTTGCCGGCGCTGCCACCATGATCGAAATGATTTATCACCGACAGATGAATGCGGCCTCGGGCGCAGAGCTGCACTTCTTGGGCATGAGTCTGGATTCGGCGGGGGTCACCAGCTGGTTTGGCGCAGTATTTGTGTTGGTGACAGGGTTAGGTTTGTTTGAACTTTGCCGCCGCGAATTTGTCCGGCAATGGGGACATATTCAAGAGGATATTGAAAAGCATATGGCCCAGGAGGACGTGCAATGAACAGCGCATCAAACGACACGCCCTATGCCTTGGAGTTGCGTGATCTGCGCAAAAGCTTCGGCAAAACCGAAATTATTCGGGGCATTAATTTGGCGGTGAAAGCCGGCGAGCGCATCGCCATCATTGGTCCTAACGGCGCGGGCAAGTCCACATTATTTAACTTGATCAGTGGCCGCTTTGAGGCTACCAGCGGTGATGTGCTGCTCAATGGCAGCCGCATTAATGGCTTGAAGCCGTTTGAGATCAACCGCAAAGGCTTGTCGCGCAGCTTCCAGATCACCAACATCTTCCCCAAGCTCAGCGTGTTTGAAAATCTGCGCTGCAGCGTGCTGTGGAGCCTGGGATACAAATACACCTTCTTTAAATTTCTTGCCAATTTGGACGATGCCAACGCCCGCGCAAAAGAGCTGATGCAGATGATCAAGCTGGACAAAAAACACGATGTGCTTGCCATGAACCTGACCTACGCCGAACAGCGCGCTTTGGAAATTGGCATCACCATTGGCGGCGGTGCCAATGTGATTTTGCTCGACGAGCCTACCGCCGGCATGAGCAAAAGCGAAACCACCCGCTTCATTACGCTGATTAAGGAAGTGACCGAAGGCAAAACATTGCTCACGGTGGAACACGACATGGGCGTGGTGTTCGGATTGGCCGACAAGATTGCGGTAGTGGTATACGGCGAAGTACTGGCCTTTGACACGCCTGAGGCCGTGCGTGCAAATGCCCGAGTGCAAGAGGCCTATTTGGGCTCTGCCGTGGCCGATGCCCAAGCGGGAGGACATTGAAATGGCTGCTGATATGTTGCAAGTCTCTAATCTGCACGCCTACTACGGCAAAAGCCATGTGCTGCATGGTGTGGATATGCGGGTGGGCGAAGGCGAAATTGTTGCGCTGCTGGGGCGCAATGGCTCAGGCCGGTCTACCACCGCCAAGTCCATCATGGGATTGGTGGATTGCGAAGGCTCTGTGCTTTGGAAGGGCCAAGAAACTCTCGGAAAAAAGGCCTTTGAGGTAGCTCACCTTGGTATCGGCTACGTACCTGAAAACCGCGAGATATTTCCCAAGCTCACGGTGCACCAAAACCTGTTGCTGGGTCAGAAGCGCGGTGCCAAAAATGCCCGCTGGTCGTTTGACGACATGTACAAAATGTTTCCCCGTCTGAAGGAGCGCGAGCATACCGAGGCCGGTGTGTTGTCCGGCGGCGAGCAGCAAATGTTGACCCTGTGCCGCACCTTGATGGGCGACCCAGACTTGATCATTATTGATGAACCCACTGAAGGCCTTGCACCCAAGATTGTGGAGCTGGTGGCGGACTATCTGGTGGAGCTGCGCAAGCGCGGAGTTTCGGTGTTGCTGATCGAACAAAAGCTCACCATCGCCATGAAGATTTCCGACCGCTGCTACGTCATGGGGCACGGCAGCATGGTGTTCGACGGCACACCTGACGCGCTGCGCGCCAATACCGATATCCGAAAGGAGTGGCTGGAGGTTTAGCGATTTGTCCCAACCGCGACAAATCGACTTTTTCCTTCAGTCAATCCCTTTTACAATCAAAAACGAACGATCGTTCTATTTTTACCTTCGAGGAATGCAAGCATGACCGCCCACTATCAAGCCCATGGCGATATCGCCGTCATCACCCTGGACAACCCGCCCGTAAACGGCCTGGGCCTTGCAACCCGTCAGGGCATTACCGACGGTCTGGCCCAAGCCAATGCCGATGCAGCTGTTAAGGCTATCGTGATCACCGGCGCGGGCAAGGCATTTTCCGGCGGTGCGGACATCAAAGAATTTGGCTCCCCCAAAGCCCTGCAAGAGCCCAATTTGCTCAGCGTCATTTTGGCGATTGAAAACTCGGCCAAGCCTGTGGTGGCCGCCATGCACACTGTGGCCATGGGCGGCGGCTTGGAATTGGCATTGGGCTGCCACTACCGCATTGCCGCGCCCGGCACCAACATTGCGCTGCCCGAGGTGAAACTTGGCCTGATTCCCGGCGCCGGCGGCACACAGCGCCTGCCGCGCGCATTGGGTGTGGAGCCCGCACTGAACATGATCGTCAGTGGCGAACCCGTCAAGAGCGAGATGCTGGCTATGGTGCCAGGCCAAAAGCTGTTCGACAAACTATCCTCGTCAGCAGAAACACTGGCCGAAGAGGCGTTTGCGCTGGCACGTTCCGTAGCCGATGTGCGCCCATTGCCCTTGGTGCGCAACATGCCCTGCAAGCACCCACTGGGCGACGCTTACTTTCAGTTTTCGCGCAATATGGTCAAGGGCATGTCCAAAAACTACCCCGCACCCGCCAAGTGTGTGGACGCAGTTGAGGCCGCCACCAAAAAGAAGTTTGACGATGGCATGGTGTTTGAGCGCGACATCTTCATAAACCTGATGTGGACGCCCGAATGCAGGTCGCTGCGCCACCTGTTTGTGGCCGAGCGTGCAGCATCAAAAATACCGGACGTGCCCGCTGACATTGCGCAACGCGCTATCAACTCTATAGCAGTTATTGGTGCTGGCACCATGGGCGGCGGCATTGCAATGAACTTCTTGAACGCCGGCATTCCGGTCAAGATGCTTGAAATGAAGCAAGACGCGCTGGACCGTGGCATTGCCACCATCCGCAAGAATTACGAAGCGCAGGTTGCTAAAAAGAAGCTCAAGCAAGATAAATACGAGCAGCGGATGGCGCTCTTAACCACAACTTTGAGCTACGACGACCTGACCGGTGCCGACCTGGTGATCGAGGCCGTGTTTGAAGAAATCGGCGTGAAAGAAGCCGTGTTCAAAGAGCTGGACCGCGTGATGAAGCCCGGCGCCATTCTGGCGTCCAACACGTCCACATTGGACGTGGACAAGATTGCCTCTTTCACCAAGCGCCCTGAAGACGTGGTGGGCCTGCACTTCTTCAGCCCAGCTAACGTGATGAAACTACTGGAAGTGGTGCGCGGTGCAAAAACCGCCAAAGACGTGATGGCCACCGTAATGACTGTTGCCAAGAAGATCAAAAAAACCGCCGTGGTGTCTGGCGTGTGCGACGGCTTTATTGGCAACCGCATGATCGAGCAATACGGTCGCCAAGGTGGCTTTTTGCTGGACGAAGGCTGTACCCCCGCGCAGGTGGACAAGGCGATGGAAAAATTTGGCATGGCCATGGGCCCGTTCCGCATGGGCGACTTGGCAGGCAACGACATTGGCTGGGCCATCCGCAAGCGCCGCTACTCTGAAAAGCCGGACATGAAGTACAGCAAGACTGCAGACTTGTTGTGTGAAAAAGGCCGCTTTGGCCAGAAGGTGGGCAAGGGCTGGTACGACTACGTCGAAGGCAAGCGCGACGCAATTCCCAATGCCGAAGTGGTGACCATGATCGAAGAACACCGCAAGGCCCTGGGCATTACGCCACGCAAGATTTCGGACGAAGAAATTGTGCAGCGCCTGGTGTTCAGCCTGGTCAACGAAGCCGCCCACATTCTGGAAGAGGGCATTGCCAACAAGGCCAGCGATATCGACATCGTCTACATCTTTGGCTATGGTTTCCCTCCGCACCGCGGTGGCCCGATGAACTACGCCGACGAAGTGGGCCTGTTCAACGTGGTGCAAGCCATGAACCGCTTTGCCAAAAACCCGCTGGACGATGCCAACTTCTGGAAGCCCGCGCCGCTGCTGGCCCAGCTCGTTGCTGAAGGCAAGACCTTCAACTAAATCAAG
>JBJOLD010000300.1:0-3963 GCA_046045765.1 Pseudomonadota bacterium
GCCAGCAGGTTCATGTCCAAATCAAAAAGAATGCGCCGCTGCTCGTCACTGCGCACCATGCTTTCCACCCAAAAGAAGCAGGCTAGGCGGTGGCCGCGTGTGACGGGTTTCACTTGGTGCAGGCTGGTGCCGGGGTACAACACGGCGTGGCCCGCAGGTAGCTTGACGTTTTGTTCGCCAAACGTATCAGCAATGCAAAGCTCGCCACCGTCGTAGTCCTCAGGGTTGGAGAGAAACACGGTGCACGACACATCGGTGCGCACCCGTTCGCCCGTGCCCGGCGTGTAGCGAATAGAGCCATCAATGTGGTTGCCGTAAAAATTGCTCTCACCGCCGTAGCGGTTCAGCCTGGGCGGGAACAGTTTTTTGGGCAATGCCGCTGAAAAGAAGGTGGGGCTGCGGTCCAGCGCACGCGCCACCATCGCCCGGACGGTTTGCGCTGCGTGGCAGTCGTGGTCCAGTTGCTCGTTGTTTTTCACCTGCCGGGCTTGCTCCCCCGCACCGGCGCGGCCATCTACCCAGGGGGCAGTGGCCAGCAAGGTTTGGGCGTCAGACACCTCTTGCGGGGTTAGCAGTTGGGGCAGGTGCAAAAGCATGGTGGGGTGGGATGGTGTTAGAACTTGATGTTCATGGTGGCTTGGATGTTGCGCCCAGAGCCGGGAACATAAAAGTTGGTGTACAGCGAGTCGGCATATAACTTGTCCAGTGCGTTGGCCACGTTGACTTTGAGCACGTATCGTTCAGTGAATTGGTACTCGCCCATCAGGTCCAGCGTGGCATAGCCTGGTGCTTTGATGTCCGGGTTGGCAGCGCTGGCTTGCTCGCTGCGGAAGTTGATGCCAGTACCCAAGCGCAGAGCGGGTGTGAACTGGTAGGTGCTCCACACCGTGCCGCTGTGAATAGGCGTCAGGCCGGGGCGCGCGCCTTCTTTGGTCGCATCTTGTGTTGCGTTGGACTTGTCAATCATCGCGTCTGGCATCCACATGTACGAGCCATAGATTTCCCACTGGGGTGTGAGGCGGCCTGACGCGTCAACTTCCAGTCCCGTGGTGTGGCGTTGGCCCGATAGCAGGGCTTTGGTGGCAGCAGAGTCCGGGTCGGTGTTGCGTTCGTTGAACTTGGTGGACTGAAAAATGGCAAACCGTGTGGAAACCATTTTGTCAGCGCTGTCGAGCTTGGCCCCAAGTTCTACGCTACGGCTTTGTTCTGGTGGGGTGTTTTGGCTGGTGGCGCTATACGAATACGTGTCCGCAGACGTGTTGAACGAAGTGCCCCATGAAAAGTGTAACGAACTCAGCTCATTGGGCTGGTACATGGCACCCAGGCGTTGGCTCCAATTGCCAATGGTTTGCTCGAATGCGCCAGTTTTTATACCTGCCGTGTTGTAGATGGCGTAGTTGCCACGCATGCGGTCAAAGCGCAGGCCCCCGAGCAATTTCCAATGCTCTGCAACTTGTATGAGGTCTTGGGCGTACACGCCAATGTTGTCTGCTGAAAAGCCACTCGCCAATGTGACTGGCCTGGCGCTCTCATCAATCCAACCACCGCCATCGGTGTCGGATGCCGTGGCGCTAGGGCGCGTGGGCGAGTTGGAGGCGTAGCTCCGTTTGCCTTCTTGGGCCAAATCAATGCCAGTCAACACTGCATGTTTTACGCCCCATACTTGGAGTTTGGTGCTGTAGTCGCTCTGGGCGTAGGTGGCTGCCAAATCTTGAATTTTGGTGGTGTTGCCGCCGGTGCTACGGGTGATCACCGTGGAGCCCGAGAAGTTATTTATGCCAGTTCCCGCGCCGTAGTTGATCACGCTGGGGCGTTGGTCGCGGTCAAACCATCCGCGGCGCACCGTGGTTTTGAGCTCAGAGTCATTCTGAAAGCGGTGGATATGGGACAGCGTAAGGATGTCTGCTTTGCCTTTGCTGTAGTCGCTGTCCAGCCCATAGTAGGTGGACGGTGACAAGGCCTCGTTGATGGTGCTGGTGCTGGTTGCGGCGTTAGATGTCGGCTTGATCCAGCGCATGCCGTAGTTCACACCGTTGTCATTGCGCAGCGTGTACAGGCCCGCTGAGAACTCGTCCACTTCGCCAATACCAAAGCGGTAGGTTGCGGCCAATCCGCGCTTGTCGATGCTGCTGCCCGCGCCGTTGTTGTCGGCTTTGGTCACCATGGCATTCATGCGCAGCGCTGCAGATTCACCAGTTTGGATGTTGAAGTCGCCCGTGACCCGGCTGAAGTTGTAACTCCCCAGAGTAGTGGAGACTTCGCTTTCGTCAATTAGGCGCGGCGCTTTGCTCACCTGATTCACGGCGCCACCCGTTGAGCCACGCCCAAACAACATCGACGCCGACCCCCGCAGCAGTTCGATACGGTCGTTATTAAAGGTGTCGCGGTCATAGAACGCGGGATCACGCAGGCCATCCAGAAAAATGTCCCCGGTACTGGCCAGCGAAAAGCCGCGTAAACGAATGTCCTCTTCGCCGCCTTCTGCAGCCTGGAATGTCACGCCTGCAGTGTTGTGTAGCACGTCTTTCAAGGTGTCCAGGTTGCGGTCATCCACCAGCTTTTCGGTCACTACGGTGATGGATTGGGGAATGTCTCGCAACGCTTGCTTGCCCTTACCCAGAGTCGTGGTGGTGGCGCGTACTGAGTCTTTGCCCTGGGCTTCTTCGGCTTTTTCAATGATGGTGACGGGCTTGAGGGTTTTGACCTCGGCTTCGCTAGCCTGCTGGGCCATGGCACCCATAGAGCCTGCAAATAGCAGGGCACCCAGCGGCAACAGGGGCGGCGTGTTGAAGGTTTGAGTGCGGGAGGTAACGGTCTTTAAGGTTGACATGGCTTTGAGTCTTCTGGTTGGAGGGCTGGCTATGTCATATGCACCCCAAAAAAAGGGGGCAACCTGATGTGGCTTGCTAATTGTGGTTTGCCAAAGGGCAGATAACTAAGATGAATCACCACTGAACAAGTGGCATTGCTGGACTTGCAGTTTTGCCACGGTTGATGCATTGTAAATGAGAATTTTTCGCATTTGAAATGCGATGCTCAATAACTTGCTGTGACCTGCCCGGTGACCTTCAAGCCATTTTGAGCGCGCTGCTTTGGCTCAAAGGCGAAGCCGCTACGCTGGCTTGGCTGAAAGTCAGGCGGATTCAAGGTCGAAGTGCAACGTTTGGGACTGGTCGGTCACAAAAGTGCATCCTATTCACTCTTTGCTCAACCTGTTTCTAAAACGTTGTACTTTGTACTTGAACCCACACTATTTATTGCTACCAAGTCTGGGCAAACAATGCGTAATAAGCTATAGAAATAGTAGCAATTTTGAGGTTTTGCAATGCGGCGACTTATGCAGCAGCATTTCAATATGTCAACCGCTCGGGACGAATTTCTTGAAGAATTGTGGTCGCAATTTCTTCGATGGACTTGGTGGTCGTAGATAACCAGCGAATGCCGGTGCGTCGCATCATGGCTTCAGCCTCGCTGATTTCCATGCGGCAGTTTTCAATTGACGCGTATTTGGAGTTTGGGCGGCGCTCATTGCGAATTTCGCTCAACCGATCAGGGTGAATGGTGAGACCAAATATCTTGTTGCGGTGCGGTACCAAGGCGGGAGGTAGCTGTCTGCGCTCAAAGTCCTCGGGAATGAGTGGGTAATTTGATGCTTTGAGGCCGTACTGCATTGCCAGATACAGCGAGGTAGGAGTTTTTCCGCTACGGCTTACACCCACCAGAATAACATCTGAATCCTCTAGGTCGCGGTTCATTTGACCGTCGTCATGGGCGAGTGAAAAGTTAATCGCCTCAATCCGATTTTGGTATTCCACACTTTTACTGGCATCGCTAAAACGGCCGATGCGGTGATTTGATTTGAGTTTGAGCTCTTGCTCCAACGGGCGCACAAACATGCCAAACATGTCTAGCAACATGCCTTGGCAGTCGTCTTGAATAACCTTGAGCACGTCCATATTGACT
>JBJOLD010000348.1:0-3089 GCA_046045765.1 Pseudomonadota bacterium
GGGGTGACCCGCATCGTCAACTTTGCACACGGCAGCTTCTTTATGCTGGGCGCGCTGTTCTCGGCGCACTGGCTGGTGAACTGGTTCCCGGACTGGGGAGACAGCGCTTGGCTGTACGCAACTGCTATGTTTTTAGGAGCTGCTTGCGCAGGACTGGCGGGCGCTGTGGCCGAATTTATGCTTATGCGGCGACTTTATGGCACACCTGAGCTGTACCAACTGGTGGCCACCTTTGGCCTGAGCTTGGCGCTGCACGATGCCATGCGCTGGGGCTTTGGGCCCGACGAGGTGTTTGCGCCGCGCTTTCCCGGCCTGAAAGGGGCTATCGAATTTGGCGGGGAGTTTTTTCCACAGTACCAGGCCATCACCATCGTGCTGGGGCCGCTGGTATGGTTGGGCCTTCACTTATTGCTTGGCCGCACCACGTTTGGCACACGGCTGCGGGCGGCCACGCAAGACCGCGCCATGCTGTCCGCGCTGGGCGTCAACCCCAAACCGCTGATGCTCGGGGCCGTTGTCCTGGGTTGTGCGCTGGCTGGACTGGGCGGCGCACTGCAACTGCCACGCGAACCCGCACACCTTCAGATGGACATGAACATCGTGGTGGAAACCTTTGTGGTGGTTGTTACGGGAGGCCTGGGCAGCATTGGTGGTGCATTTCTAGCGGCCCTGCTTATCGGGCTGGTGCATGCCTTTGGCAGCAGCCTATGGCCGCAGGGCACGCTGGTGCTGGTGTTTGCCACCATGGGCGTGGTGCTGGCGCTGCGCCCACAGGGCTTGCTGGGCCAGCCGCTGGAGCAGGCGTCTGAAGAGCTGGGCCACCGATTTCGTTGGGGACCGCGCTCGCCACATGCCTTTGCGGCTCTATGTTTGGTGGCTGTGGGGTTGCTGGCTGGGGCGTGTGCCTTGGGTGACTATGCGCAGTCGTTGGCCAGTGACGCACTTATTTTGATCATTCTGGGCGTGAGCCTGCAGGCCATGATGGCGCTCGGGGGGCTGGTGAGTTTTGGCCACGCAGCGTTTTATGCGCTGGGGGCCTACGGCACGGCACTGGCCCATTTGCAATGGGGCTGGAGTTTGCCGGGCGCGCTGGCTGTGGGGTGTGCGGCCAGCTTGGGCGTGGCTTCTGCTCTGGGCTGGGTGATGGTGCGCAGCGCCGGGGTGTACTTGGCCATGCTCTCACTGGCCCTGGCGCAGGTGGTGTGGGCCACGGCCAGCCAGTGGGTGGCCGTGACGGGCGGGGACAACGGCCTGATTGGCCTGCAACTGGTGACCGAAGACACCCGCACCGTGTTTTTTGCGTTGCTGGTCTTTATCGCTTTGGCAAGTGTGGCCGCGTTGCGCCGCTTGAGCCGCTCTACTTTGGGCGCGGCGTTACAGGCTGTGCGTGATGCGCCCGAGCGGGCAGCGGCCAGTGGGTTGAATGCCCGCCGTATTAAGTACCGCATTTTTATGGAGAGCGCTACTCTGGCCGGGCTGGCGGGGGGCTTGTTTGCGGCGCATCAGGGGGCGGTGTTTCCGTCGGTGGCCTCGGTGGCTACGTCGGTGGACGCTTTGCTAGTGGTGCTGTTGGGCGGCTTACACCAGGTGTGGGGCACGGTGGCCGGGGCGGCAATTTTGGTGGGCGCAGCAGCGGAGTTGGGGCGTGGCTTTGACTACTGGCGCGGCGCTTTGGGCGTGCTTGTGATGGTCATCATGGCTCTAGCACCCACGGGATTGCTCGGCTTGCGCTGGTGGCCGCGTGGGGGCAAAACATGAGCCTGCAAGTCAGCAACTTGGTGAAATACTTCGGTGGCGTGCAGGCGGTTAAAGGCGTGTCATTTACGGTACAACCCGGCGAGTGTGTGGCTTTGATTGGTCCCAATGGCGCAGGCAAGTCCACCACCTTTGCCTGCATTGCGGGCCAGCACACGCTCACCAGTGGGCAGGTGGAGTGGGGCGGCCAGCGGGTAGATTTGCTGACGCCGCAGCAGCGCTTGCAGCACGGCATAGCGCGCACGTTTCAGGTGGCCAAGACGTTTGAGGCACTGACGGTGCTACAAAATGTGCAGCTGCTTACGCAGGCCCCACGAGGGCTAGCGGCCTATAACGTGTTAGAAAGCACTGATAGCACGAGCGCTACGGCATTGCTGGCGCGGGTAGGTTTACAAGACCTGGCGCAGGCTGATGCCAAAGACTTGCCCTATGGCGCAAAGAAGCGCTTGGAGCTGGCGATGGCACTGGCGGGGTTGGAAAGCCCGAGCGCCAAGGCGGGCACCACAGCCACAACATCCACCGCGCGATCTGCTAACTCTGCAAAAGCCGCGGCGGGCATGTTGTTGCGAGCGCTGCAGACCGCTGATGCCCGCCCGCAACTGCTGCTTCTGGACGAGCCCGCTGCGGGCCTGGCCCAGACAGAGCGTGCCGGGCTGATGCAGTTGGTCAAAGACCTCACGCAATCCCATGGCGACCAGCCCGGCATGGCCGTGCTGTACACCGAGCACAACATGGACGCCGTGTTTGGCGTGGCTGACCGCGTGCTGGTGTTGATTGACGGGCTGATCGCCGCGCAAGGCACGCCCGATGAGATTGCGAATAATCCGGTGGTGCGTGCGCGTTACTTGGGGCAAAGTTTCAGCGCTCCAAACTCGGCTTACTCCATCGCTGGCGAAACTAGCGTTGCATCTGCTCAAGAGGTGCCAAATGCTTGAAGTACGCAACCTGAACGTTTGGTACGGCTCAGCCCAAGCCTTATTTGATGTGTCGCTGCACGTGCAGGCCGGTGAGCTGGTGGTGCTGCAGGGCCTGAACGGGGCTGGTAAATCCACACTTTTACAAGCCATTATGGGCCTGAGCGCCCGTGCAGAGGGCGTAATCAGCTATCAAAATAAGAGCAATAAGAGCCCTAACATTCTGGGGCTCGAGCCGCACGCCATCGCGCGCCTGGGGCTGGGCTATGTGCCGGAAGACCGGCGCTTGTTCACCGCGTTGACGGTGGCGGAAAACCTGCACATCGCGGCGCGGCAGGGTGTGCATTCGAACTTAACGCAAGGCGATAAGAAGGAAACTCTGGCGCAGCGCCAGGAGCGCGTGCTGAGTCTGTTCCCCGC
>JBJOLD010000081.1:0-7846 GCA_046045765.1 Pseudomonadota bacterium
GCATGGAGGCCAAAGACGGTAGCTTTGGATTTGACTTTGATGGCACCTACACCAAGGTGGTGCCGCATGCGCACATTGGTTATGCTTTTGGGGACCGCACCGGGGCGGTGGAATTTATCCAAGGCACCGACGGCGTGACGGTGCGTGTCACCTTCGATGCGGAAGCCGAACACCCTGTGGAGCAGCAGCGCCAAGGGTGGCAGGCTATTTTGAACAACTTTGCCAGGCACGTTGAAAAGACTTAGCGCCATTTACGTAGTTGGGTTACAGCTTAACCCGCTAGGTTGACGTTGCAAGCCACTGCGCTATCCAACGTGCCAGCATATCGCTCGGGTTGGGGTTGGCATCTTCAGCTTCACTCAATCCCAAAACCTTCCCCGCCCGCACCAGCGCATTCATAGCCGCTTTCGGCGTAGACGTATCTATCGCCATCGCCCCGTTTTGCTTCGACAGCTTCTCGCCATTGGCGCCCAACACTAGTGGCGTGTGCAGGTACTGCGGGGTGGCATAGCCCAGCGCACGCTGCAGCAGAATTTGGCGGGCGGTGTTGTCGGCCAGGTCTTCGCCGCGCACGATGTGGGTGATGCCTTGTGCGGCGTCGTCCACCACCACGGCCAGCTGGTAGGCGAACAGACCGTCGGCGCGGCGCAGCACAAAGTCGCCTACTTCGGTGGCCACGTCTTGTTGTTGAGGGCTCAAGCGTCGGTCAGTCCACTGTAATGGCGCTATTGAATTGATAGCTGCCTGCGCATATTCCACGGGGTCTACAGGCAAATTTGGCACTAAAAATCGCCATGCGCGGCCTAATCTGCCATGCAAACCGTGGCGGCAGGTTCCGGGGTAGACCAGTTCGCCGTTACGTGGCTTTTGTTGGCTAGCGCTGTGCAGCGCGGCTTCGATGTCTTTGCGTGAACAGGCGCAGGGGTAGGCCAGTTTGTTGGATACCAATACGTCCAGAGCACTTTGGTACAGCGCGTTGCGCTGGCTTTGCCAAACTGGAGGGGCATCAGGGTGCAGTCCGCAGTCGGCCAACTGGGCCAAGATGGCACGGTCAGCCCCGGCAATGCAGCGCGGCGTGTCTACGTCTTCGATGCGTACCAGCCATTGGCCGCAGTGTGCCCGGGCGTCTAGCCAGCTTGCCAGCGCCGCTACCAGCGAGCCCGCATGCAGCAGGCCGGTGGGCGAGGGCGCGAAGCGACCGATGTAGCCGCTCAAGCGATGGCTAGTGCGAGTTCCAGACCCGAAACAAACGCATCTTCCACGCGGTGGCCCAGGCACCAGTCGCCGCACACGCCCAGGCCGGCTTTGGCATCCCACAGGTGGCTGGTGCCCAAGGGGCGTTCGGTTTTTGCGTACATCCAGCGGTGCACATCGGCGTGGGCGGGTACGGCGCGGATGCCGGTTACTTCCGAGAACGCTTTGATCAGCTTGGCGGTGACGCGCTCGGCACTGTCTTGCAAGTGTTCTTGCGACCAGGCAGCGCTGGCCTGTATGGTCCAGCGCTCCACAATGCCACGGCCGGGTTTGCTGGACTCGCGGGCCAGCCAGGCAATGCGGTGGTGGGTGCTGCGGGCAGCGCTCCACTGCGGGCCCAACGTGGTCAGACCGGGTTGTACCGCTTGGGGGAAGGCCAGCATCAGCGTCCAGCAAGGTGCCACGGTGACGTTGGCAGTTTTTTTGGCCAGTGCGGCGGCCTTGGGAGTTTTGGTCAGCAGTTCTTGCGCTTGCGGGCTGGGGATGGCCAGCACTACTGCGTCAAAGCCGCCATACACATGGCTGCTGTCGTCGGCACCGGCGGTGCGCAGCTGCCATTGTTTTTTGTTCAGCTGGTCTTGCTCGATAGCGGTGACTTTGGTTTGCAGTTGAATGCGGCCCGCGTCTTCCAGCGGTTGTGCCCATTTGCGCACCAGGGCGTTCATGCCGGGCTTGGCCACCCAATGCGCCTCACGCGCGGGCAGGCCGGCTGCGGCCACGCGGCCATGCGAGTCCAGCACTTGCACGGTGTTGGCACTCCAGGGACGGCACACGCCGGGGCTGGTTTGCAGGGCAAGCGTAAAGCGCGGGTCGCGCACAGTGAAATACTGCGCGCCGTGGTCAAACGTACCAAACGGGCTATTGCGGGTGGACATGCGCCCCCCCAGGCCATGGCTTTTTTCAAACACAGTGACTTGGTGCCCTGCCTGCACCAGCGTGCGTGCGCAGGTGATGGCGGCAATACCGCCACCAACGATAGCAATGTGTTTGGATTCATTCATGGGCGTGGTCTCCAGTTTGTTGTAATGATGTCTTTATACACGCTTATCGCGGGCCAATCCGACACTAAATTCCTCGGTGATTTTCTAAAAGTGCGGCGCGCGTTGTGGCGCTTTCTAGCTGCGTGAGCCACCATTGCAAAGCCCGCCCCGGTGTGCGCGATTGGCCGCCACGCCATGCGTAGTGAATGGGGACCTCACGCGCACCACGCTCAGTTTTTTTAACCACCAAACGGCCTACATCGATATAGGGCTGCACCATGCAGCTAGGTAGATTGCCGCCCCCCAAGCCACGCAGTTGCGCATCCAGCTTGGCATGCATGCTGGACACCGTAAACACGTCTTGCCCACTCAACAAACCAAAGGTAAGGCCGCCGCCGCGCTGCACCGAATCGGCCACGGCTACAGCGCGGTGTTTTTGTATGGTGGCATCACTCAGGGGCTCGGGTGCGTTGGCCAGCGGGTGGTGCGGGGCCACCGCGTACAGCATGGTGAGCTGGCCAATGGGCTTGCTTTGCAAGTCTGCTGTGTTGGATGCATCGGGCCCCACGCCAATGGCCAGGTCGGCCTGGCCGCTGGTGAGTGCTTCCAGCGTTCCCGATAACGCTTCTTCACGTAGGCGAATGCGGGTGGGTGGGGCCATGCTGAAAAAGCTTTCGCACAGCTCCATCATGGTCGCCCTGGAAATAATTGTGTCAATCGCAATGGTGAGTTGTGATTCCCAGCCAGTGGCTACGCGTTTTACGCGGTTGGCTACGGCATCAATCTCCAGCAGCAGGCGGTTGCCCTCGCGCAACAGCTCATGCCCGGCCTCTGTGAGCTTGGCTTGGCGCGAGCTGCGGTCGAACAGGAGCACGTCCAGCGCGTCTTCAATTTGCCGCACCCGATAGGTCATGGCGCTGGGCACCATGCCCATATCGCGCGCTGCGGCGGCAAAGCTGCCTGCGATGGCAATGCTTTGAAGCATAGCCAAAGCGTCGGGGGTCAAAACATCGCGTGGCGTTTGCATGAAAAATAAAATTTAGTTGAATTATTTTGAATGATGCCATCAAAAGCCAAGTGGTTGAAATTGGGCTGCTTAGGCCTAAAGTACGAACGATTGCAAAGCACCCACGCCATTAGAAAGACACCTATGTTGACCCTTCGCAGATCCCAAGACCGCGGCTACGCCGATCATGGCTGGCTTAAGTCACATCACAGTTTTTCATTTGCGGGTTATTACGACGCTGCGCACATGGGTTGGGGCAATCTGCGGGTGATTAACGAAGACCGGATTGCCGCCGGCATGGGCTTTGGCACACACGGCCACCGCGATATGGAAATCGTGAGCTATGTGGTCAGCGGTAACCTGGCGCACAAAGACAGCATGGGCAACGTCAAAGGCATTCCCCCCGGCGACGTGCAGCGCATGAGTGCGGGCACGGGCGTGCAGCACAGCGAGTTCAACCACGCGCCGGATGAGACCACCCATTTCTTTCAGATCTGGATTGAGCCCAACGTCAAAGGCATTGCGCCCAGCTATGAACAAAAAACCTTTACCGATGCGGAAAAGCAGGGGGTGTTGCGCCTGGTGGCATCGAACGACGGCGCGCAAGGCAGCGTAACCCTCCACGCTGATGCACGCATGTACAGCGGCCTGTTCGATGGCGAACAGACCGCCGCCGTGACTATCGCGCCTAACCGCAAGAGCTATGTGCACTTGTTACGCGGGGCGATTGATGTCAATGGCGAGCACCTCATGGGCGGTGATGCCGCGCTGCTGGATGGTGAAAGCCAAGTCACTCTGACCAACGGAAAAGACGCCGAAGTGTTGGTGTTTGACTTGCAGGGCTAAATCGATTTTTCTCACCCGAACTGCAGTAGTTTTCACCAGCTCAAGCAGTTCTTTTTTCTTGTTGTACTAGGAGTTTTATAAATGGCAAAAGTAGCAGTGGTATTTCATTCGGGTTACGGTCACACCCAGCGCGTAGCGCAATTCGTGGCTGAAGGCGCTGGCGCTGAGCTGGTGGCAATTGATGCAGACGGCAACTTGACCGACGCACAGTGGGCCACTCTGAACGCCGCTGACGCCATCATCATGGGCTCACCCACGTACATGGGTATGGCTTCTTGGCAGTTCAAAAAGTTTGCTGATGCCACCAGCAAAATGTGGTTTACCGGTGCTTGGAAAGACAAGGTTGCAGGCGGCTTTACCTGCTCGGCCAGCCCCAGCGGTGACAAGCTGTCCACCATTCAGTATTTCATCACCCTGGCCATGCAGCAAGGCATGATTTGGGTTGGACAGCCTTCTATGAATGACGGCACCATTAACCGCATCGGTTCTAACTCCGGCGTGATGGCCCAAGTTGGCCCCACCAGCCCCGCAGAAGACATTCCTCAAGGCGACCTGGACACCGCCAAAGCCTACGGCGCACGCGTAGTCGAAGTGGCCGCCAAGCTGCGTGGCTAATAGCAAATTAAGGGCTAAATAGGCCTGCAGCCCCCGTGGGCTGTGCGTAAGAAGCTATTAAAAAAGGAGCGAATTGCGCTCCTTTTTTGCTTTTGAGAGGGACTGTTACACCCGTGCATCCTCATGCACAATGCCTATGACAATACCGAATAAGCAGTGAAACAAACCGACCTTCCTAACCAATTTGCATTGCTCAGGCAGCGCCGCTTCGCTCCGTTCTTCTGGACGCAGTTTGCTGGCGCTGCCAACGACAACCTGTTCAAGTTTGCCTTCACCGTGATGGTGACCTACCAGCTCAGTGTGGACTGGTTGCCCGCGACTATGGCGGGGCTGGTGATTGGGGCGCTGTTTATCTTGCCGTTTTTGCTGTTCTCGGCCACCAGCGGCCAACTCACTGACAAATACGACAAGACTGCGATGATTCGGTTTGTCAAAAATCTGGAAATTGCGGTGATGCTGCTAGGGGCGTATGGTTTTATAGCCAACAGCGTGCCGATGCTTCTGGCGTGTACCTTTTTAATGGGCCTGCACTCCACGCTGTTCGGCCCAGTGAAGTTTGCCTATCTGCCGCAGGTGTTGTCGGAGCGGGAGCTAACCGGTGGCAACGGCATGGTGGAGATGGGCACTTTTGTGGCAATTTTGCTGGGGCAGGTGGCTGGCGGTTTGCTGGTAGCCATACCGCAAGTGGGCCACCGCGATGTAGCCGTAGCTTGCGTGGTAGTGGCCGTTGTGGGCCGGGTGATCGCTGGTGGCATTCCGGCCGCGCCAGCCACCGACCCCACGCTCAAAATCAACTGGAACCCGGTGTCCGAGACCTGGCGCAACCTGAAGCTGGCGCATGGCAACCTGGTGGTGTTTCGCTCGCTGCTGGGCATTAGCTGGATGTGGTTTTTTGGTGCAGTGTTTTTGAGCCAATTCCCCAGCCTTGCCAAAGAAGTTTTGCACGGCGATGAGCGTGTGGCGTCGTTTTTGCTGGTGATTTTTTCTGTTGGCATCGGCATCGGCTCGCTACTGTGCGAGGTGCTGGGCAAGCGCCATGTAGAGATTGGCCTGGTGCCACTGGGTGCCATCGGCATGAGCGTGTTTTCTATTGATTTGTACTTTGCGCTCAACCACCTGGCACCCACTGCGCCCATGAGCGTGGGCACCTTTGTCTCGCAAACGTCGCATTGGCGTGTGATGGTTGACCTGTTGCTGCTGAGTTTGTTTGCAGGCCTGTACAGCGTGCCCATGTATGCGCTGATTCAGCTGCGCAGCCAGCCCACGCACCGGGCACGCATAATTGCGGCCAACAATATTTTGAATGCGCTGTTCATGATTGCCAGTTCGGTGATCGCCGGTGCGTTGTTGACAAGCGGGTTCACTATCCCGCAGATATTTTTGTTCACCGGCATTGCTAACGCCGTGGTGACTTGCTGTGTATTCGTGCTGGTACCCGAATACTTTTCACGCTTTGTGGCATGGCTGCTTCAATAGGTCAGTGCCCACCGTCCTTCGGTCATCAAAAACAAAGCAGCCACCCTGGTAGTGGCTGCCATCGGTTTCTTCAAAGTATTTCAGAATGCCGCCTTCCAACTGGTAGACGTGCTCCAGGCCTTCTTCGCGCATCAGAATGGCGGCTTTTTCGCAGCGGATGCCACCGGTGCAGAAGCTCACCACGGTTTTGTCTTTCAGGTCGTCCAGGTGAGCCCGCAGCGCGTCGGGAAACTCGGTGAACTTGTTCAAGCGCCAGTCAATGGTGCCCTTGAACGTACCCTCGTCTACTTCATAGGTGTTGCGGGTATCCAGCGTCACCACCGGGCGGCCTTCGTCATCATGGCCCTGGTCCAGCCAGCGCTTCACGGTGGCGGGGGTTGCGGCGGGCGCACGGCCTTTGGCGGGTTGGATGGCGGGGTGGTTCATGCGAATGATTTCGCCTTTTACCTTGACCAGCATTTTTTTGAACGGCTGCACGTCCGACCAGCTTTCCTTGGGCGCTATGTCGACAAAACGGGCGTCGGTGTGCAATTGGGCAACGAATGCGCGCACATCGTCTGCCGGGCCTGCCAAAAACAGATTGATGCCCTCTGTGGCCAGCAAAATAGTGCCCCTTAGGCCCAAAGCCAGTGCGCGGGCCAATAAAACCTCGCGTAAATCAGCAGCGTCCGGCAGGGGGACAAATTTATAAGAGGAGATGTTCAGTACGGTGTTCACCACCCGATTTTAGAAGACCGGCCTCCCTACAATCCGGGTATGTTTATCCATCTGCGCCTGCATACCGAATTTTCCGTGGTGGATTCCACCTGCCGTATTGACGATGTTATTAAAGCCGCAGGCAAAGACGGACAGCCCGCCATCGCTGTTACCGACCTCAATAACCTGTTTGGCGCCATCAAGTTTTACAAGCAGGCGCGCGGCAAAGGCATTAAGCCCCTCATTGGCGCGGAAATCATGCTCGAGGGGCTGGGCGCGGATGCCACAGCCACGTCGCGCATCATTTTGTTGGTGCAAAACACGCAGGGTTATTTGAATATCTCTGAGCTGATTGCACGGGCTTACACCCAAAACGTGGTTAAAGGCCAGGCGGTCATCAAGCTGAATTGGCTTAAAGAGTTGAACGCCGGGCTGATTGCCCTGTCAGGTGCGCAGGCCGGTCCGGTGGGGCAAGCGCTGGTGCAGGGCGACACAGCACGTGCCCATGAGGCAGCATTGCAGTTGGGCGGCATATTTACCCACCGCTTCTACCTTGAGCTGCAACGCGCAGGCCGTGTGGATGACGAAACCCATGTGGTGGCCGCTGTGCAACTGGCCGCGCGCATGAAGCTGCCAGTAGTGGCAACGCACCCCATTCAGTTCACCGAGCCAGATGACTACGAGGCGCACGAAGCGCGGGTGTGCATTGCCGATGGCGAGATATTGAGCAACCCCAAACGGGTGCGCAAGTACACGCGCGAGCAATATTTCAAAAGTGCGGCGCAGATGGAGGCGCTGTTCAAAGACATTCCCAGCGCGATTGCCAACACGCTAGAGATTGCTAAGCGCTGCAGCCTGACTTTGGTGCTAGGCAAAAATTACCTCCCCGAATTTCCGA
This sequence comes from Pseudomonadota bacterium, assembly GCA_046045765.1. Lineage (GTDB taxonomy): Bacteria > Pseudomonadota > Gammaproteobacteria > Burkholderiales > Burkholderiaceae_C > Allorhodoferax. The sequence continues at coordinate 7,772 of JBJOLD010000081.1, forward strand.
CACCGTTGGTGAACGGGCAGCAGTTGTCGCCAGAAGAGTATTTTCGCTATGCGTCGCACGAGGGTTTGAAAGACC
>JBJOLD010000131.1:0-6959 GCA_046045765.1 Pseudomonadota bacterium
CCGTGGCGCTTCCACGCGGCCATGGAGCGGCGCAGGCCATCCGCCTCGCCCGGGGTAAACCCACCGGCAAGTACTGCAATTTGCATCACCTGCTCCTGAAAGATCGGCACGCCGTGCGTGCGACCTAGCGCTTCTTGCAGCGCCGGATAGGGCGACTTGGCACCTTCAGGGTTTTTTCGGGCCGCCAAATACGGATGCACCATGCCGCCCTGAATCGGGCCGGGCCGCACGATGGCCACTTCCACCACCAGGTCGTAATAACAACGCGGCCGCAGGCGCGGCAACATACTCATCTGCGCCCGGCTCTCGATCTGAAACACGCCTACGGTATCAGCCCGGCAAATCATGTCGAAAGTCGCCACGTCGTCCCGCGCAATGTCTTGCATGCGCATGGGGGTGACTAGGCCCCGACGCTGGGTGATCAGCGCCAGGCAGCGGCGTATGGCGCTGAGCATGCCCAGCGCCAGCACGTCTACCTTCATCAGGCCTACGGCAGACAGGTCGTCCTTGTCCCACTGGATGATGGAGCGGTCTTTCATGGACGCGTTTTCCACCGGCACCAGCCGTGTGAGCGGGCCTTGAGTCAGCACAAAGCCGCCTACGTGCTGGCTCAGGTGGCGGGGAAAGCGCTGGAGCTGGGTGGCCAGGTCTAGCCAAAGGTGCAGGAGGCGTGACTGCGGTATGGCCAAGTCACTTTGCTCGCTAGTCGCCTGGATAGCAGAGCGCTCCGCCTCACGCCCTACGGGAGCCTGGATGGCAATGCGGTCTGCGGAGGTAAAGGAGGAGCCCGCAAAGCGGGCGGGGGACACGGAGCAGACCGTATTGCCATTCAGGCTCCCAGCCCCCGCAAAATCTGCGTATCCAGCTACTTTTTCGATAGCAGACTGCAACCGCTCCACCAACACTTCACGGCTGTACATGCCGGGATGCTCTTTGGCCATGGCAGTGATCAGCACCTCGGGGATTTCCAGCGCGCGGCCCACATCGCGCAGCGCGCTGCGCGGGCGGTAGCTGATCACGGTGGCGGCAATGGCGGCGCGCTCGCGGCCGTATTTTTGATAGATGTACTGAATGACCTCTTCGCGCCGCTGGTGCTCAAAATCCACATCAATGTCGGGCGGCTCGTTGCGTTCACGGCTGATAAAGCGCTCGAACAACAGCGAGGTTTCCTGGGGATTGGCCTCGGTGATGTGCAGGCAGTAGCACACCACCGAATTGGCCGCCGAGCCGCGCCCCTGGCACAGGATGCCGCGGCTACGGGCAAAGCGCACGATGTCGTGCACCGTGAGGAAATACATCTCAAACTTCAGCTCTTCGATCAAGGCCAGCTCATGCTCCACGCGCTGGCGCAGGTCTGCAGGCATGCCATGCGGGTGGAGTTCGACTGGGTAACGCTGCAGCGCGCCCTCTTCCACGTACTGGCGCAGCGTTTGCGCGGGTGTGCAGCCCGGCAGCACCGACTCCAGCGGGTAGTGGTAGCGCAGCTCTTGCAAATTAAAGGTACAGCGGTTGGCTACCACCAGCGTGTTGGCCAGCCACTGCGCGGGGTACAGCTGCGCCAGCCGCGCACGGGAGCGCAGGTGCAGCTCGGCGTTGGGTTGCAACGCGAACCCGCACTGCGCCACCGGCTTGCCCACGCGAATGGCGGTCAGCACATCGTGCAGCGGCTTGCGCGAGCGCACATGCATATGCACATGGCCCGCAGCCACCAGCGGCAGGCCAGTGAGCTGGGCGATGTGTTGCAAACGCTGCCGGTGCAAGGCGTCATCCGCGCCCAGGCTGCAATGCGCGGCCAGCCACACATGGCCCACCTCACCACCACCACCACCACCATCGGCATCGGCATCGGCATTTTTTACATCAAATAAGGCTCTAGCCCTCGTGGTTATTGCGTAAGCAGCTTCTATTTTGATAGCAGATGGAAACACCAGCAGCACCTCGCAGTGCTGCAAATCAGCCCACCACGGGTCGCTCCAGCGCAAGATGTAGTGCCCCTTGGGCGCAGCGCGGCGCGCGCGCGTAATCAAAGTGCACAGGTTGCCCCAGCCGGTGAGGTTGTGCGCCAGGGCAACCAAGGTAAATGCGTCTTCAGCATGGCCAGACGATGGGTCGGTACTGGTGGGTGTGGTGGCTAGCTGCACGACAAATTCCGCCCCCAACAGCAACTTCAAGCCCACGCGCTGGGCCGCCTCGTGCGCGCGCACCACGCCTGCCACAGAACATTCGTCAGTAATAGCCAGCGCGCTGTAGCCCAAAGCATGCGCACGCTCTACCAACTCGCTGGGCTGCGAAGCCCCGCGCTGGAAGCTAAAGCTGCTAAGGGTGTGCAGCTCAACGTAGGGCGGTGACTCAGGGGAGGACAGCACTAAACCTCCCTTCAAGCAAACAGCCCGTGCAAGTACCAGTTCACGTCACTGGAGTGCGAATCGTGCTCTGGGGCTGCCCTTTTTTTTTGCCCCAGCCGTTCACAGTAAATCCACACCAGCCCCGCCGCGGGGCTGCGCGCAATGTAGTAGTCACGCAGGGCGGGCTCGCCTTCTAGCCAGCCTGCCTCCAAGCGCTGGGGCCCGGCCAGCAAGGTGAGTGGGCCTTGGTAGTGCGGCACCTTCTGATGCACGGCAAGACGCTGAGGCGTAGGTAGAAGCCAGGTGGGGTGAAGGGTGGCGGTTAAATCAGCACTATTTTTTGTAGCACTTTCAGAATGCCCTGCACCCCACGGTTGCCAGCGCTGCATGTGCTCAGGTCGATGGTCTGGCTGGGGTTGTACGCACTGCACCTGCTGCGGCCCCAGGCGCGCAGCCAGCCGCTCTAAAGTGTGGTGCAAGCTGTCACCGGTGCGCACATCATCAGGCAACAAACTGTGCGACTCGCCTGCCAAAGGCTGTGTTTCCAGGGTGCGCAAACGCAAGTACAGCACGGGCGCAGGCAGGGTAACGCGGGCTAACTGCTCACCTAGCAGGCGCTGCAGGTGGGCGATGTCTTGGGTGGCTTGGGCGGTGCGCAGTTGCAGTCGGCCCTGCTGACCGCCGGTGTGATGGGCGTCTATATGCAGTGTGTTGGAGCGGCGTGCATCCAGATCCCACAGCAACTCTAGCGCCAGCACCCCGTGCTGGCGCACACGCAGCCACGCCAGCAATTGCGCCAACAAGCGGCGCGCACCAAACAGCAAAGCTGGGGCTGAATCGACGCTGGCAGACAGCTCCAACGGCGCGTCAAACACCTCGGGCACTGTGAGCCATGGATAAACCTCAGGGCGCTGGCCGCAGGCACGGTCTAGCGCGTCTAGCAGCTCTGCACCAAAGCGGCGTGCCACTCCGCCGCGCGGCAAGGCACGCAACTGGCCCCAGGTGCGCACCCCCAAACGCGCCAACGTGGGCAGGTGCGGCCGGGCCGCCTGCAAGCTGTGCACGGGCAAGCTATCGGGGGGGCAGTCTGGCAGCTTGCTCCACAATCGCCCAAGTGCTATCAAAGACGTAGCGCCTTGCGCATACTGCATGCGCGCTAGCGACGTATTTTGTATAAATATTTGCGCCAGCAGCGCATCACGTCCACCAAACAAGCGTTCGCTGCCCGACACCTCTAGTACCAACGCGCTGTGCGCCTGAGATCTGTGAACCCGTGCCACCAAAGGCGTAAAGCGCAGCATCCACCAGGCCAAGGCGGTGTGGGGGTCCGCTAGCGCCACCGCATTCAGGGGCGCTGGTGCAGACGCGCTAGGCGCGGTGTGTAGTGCAAGCCAGTGCATACGGAGCGGGGCGGGTAGCTGCCAGCAGCATGGCCAGCCGTGGTGCGCGGGCCGCCAATTGCAGCGGCTGGTCTTGCGGCGGGCCACGGCGTTTGAGCAGGTGAACGTGCAAGGCATCGTCTGTGGCATCAATACCAACGCCGTTGGCTGGCCACAGCTCCAGGCGCAGCACAGCGGGCGATGCGTCGTTGCGGGCCTGCGCATCGCGCATGACAAACAGCAGCTTGTGGTGGTTGGCCGCTGCCATTTGCAGACGGCGCAACTGATCGGTGCGCACAGTGCCCGCAGGCAGCCACAGCAGCACCGCATCCACCGAGGCACAGCGCAGTGCCTGCTCGGTGGCCCACAGCCGGTCGGGCACGTCACGAGCGCCTGTGCCCATACTCACACTGATAAGACGCTCGCTGTACAAGCCCTGCGCCGCCAGCGCTGGGGCAAACGGCACATGGGGTGCCCCCACCAGCACCACCGGCCCCTGCCCGCACGCACTTAGTGCTGGCAGCAGCAAGCGCCATTCGCTATGCACATGAGCAGGCTGCAGCAGCTCGGTCATGGCCCCCACCGGCCAGCCGCCACCGGGCAACTGAGCATCTAGTGCTGCGTTGCCGGTGGCTTGCACTTGCTGCGGTGCACCCGCCAAAGCGTGCGCATGCCAAACGTCTGCAAGTAGCCCGGCGTGCACGTAAAGCGGCTGGTCTACCAAGGGCGAATCGACTAAAGAAACAGGCTGCAGCGCAGGCATAGCAAGGGTTTTAATTTTTAACTGTATTTTTAATCAGTATAAAGAAAATGCCTCTGCTATCAAAATCAACAGCACGCTTACAAAGCAGGGCGGGGGCTGGCGCGGCCTTGGTCATAATTGGTTTACGTTCTAAATCACCACGCCCTTGAAAATCGCCCACCGCACCACGCCCCCCAGGGCCCTGCCCACGCCGCGAATGCACCTGGGCGTATGCGGGTTGTTTGTGTTGCTGGGCTTGGGCCTGCTGAGTACATCCAAAGCTTGGGCCGTGCTGGGTGGTGCGGTAACGCCAGCTGCAGCCAGCAGCACAATCACGACAACCCCGACCGCCGTGCAACTGCGCAGTACCAATGTCAGTGCTCTGTACAACCTGCACACATCGGTGCTAGATACCGGCACCACAGTGCAGGAATACGCCACACCGGACGGTGTGGTGTTTGCGGTGGCATGGCAAGGGCCGGTGCTGCCACGGCTAGATACCTTGCTGGGCAGCTACTTTGCCGTATTCACCACTGGTGTGAATGCCACCCGCAGCCAGCGCAGCGTGGGCACGCCCTTAGTTTTGGATAGCACGCAATTGGTGGTGCGCTCCAGCGGGCGTATGGGCCGTTTTTCGGGCCATGCATATGCACCGTCGCTGGTGCCCGGCGGAGTCACTATTGGCGATGTTTTTCCCTAATTTCCTCCTTCACTGCCTCCTTGGCTCCACGCGCTACCGGGCTTTGGGCATTGTGGCGCACCTAGCCGTATGCATGCCCTTGCTGCTGGCCGGGTGCGGTGGGGGGGGTGAGAGCAACACCAATAGCGCCGTAGTAGGGGCCAGCATTCCTGGCGACAACGTGATTCCCCTCACGGTAGACAGTGGCCCTGCAGGGGCCGGCCCGCAGGCCAACCGTCTCTACACCAGTGTCACCCTGTGCCAGCCTAGCACCAGCAACTGCCAAATCATCGACCACGTTTTGGTAGATACCGGCTCCATCGGCTTGCGGCTGATTGCCTCGCAGGTGCCATCGGCACTCAATTTACAAGCCACCACCAACCCGGTCACTGTGGCATGTCAGCAGTTTTTAGACAACTCTTTTGCCTGGGGGCCGGTGGTCAGTGCCGATATCAAGCTGGGGGGCAAAACCATCTCCAATCTGCCCATACAAATAATGGGGGATGCCGCACACCAAGCATCTTCATCCACCTGCGCCATTGGCACGGCCATTACTTCGATTGCGAGCCTCGGAGCCACCGGCATTCTGGGCGTAGGCACCAGTAAAGAAGACTGCGGAGCGGGCTGCACCAGCAACCTGAACAACGGCTACTACTACACCTGCACAGGTGCCAGTTGCACAGGCAAGCGAATGTCCCGGGTCAGCCAACTACAAAACCCGGTGTACGCACTGAGCGCAGACAACAACGGCGTAAAGGTGGTGCTACCCGGCTTGCCCTCTGGCACGAACAGCGCATCCAGCATGACTGGCTCGATGGTGTTTGGCATTGGCACACAAGCCAACAACGCCACTACTGGTGCCAGTGCCATGCTACTCACCAACAACCCATCTTATGGCTATGTGGTTAACACCGCTGTTTCAAGCGCGCCCTACAGCGCTACCATGGCCAATAGCTTTTTAGACACCGGCTCCAACGGGTTGTACTTCGGAACACTTGCCAGCTTGCCCCTACCCGTGTGCCCAACGGCACCCGATTTTTACTGCCCCCTCAGCACCACCTTTTTTTCAGCTGCATTGAGCGGCAGCACGGGCAGCCCCCTTGCCATCAGCTTTGCAGTGGACCCTGCAATTGGCGGCGCTAGCGCATTGTTTAACTCTGGCGACCCAGTGCTGCCCACGCTGGCGGGCCCATCTGGCGATGCCAGCCAATTCATCTGGGGGCTGCCCTTCTTTTACGGGCGCACGGTGTTTATTGGCTTTGAGGGACGCAGCGGCCTGTTCAACGGCACTTCCATTGCTGGCCCGTATTACGCGTTTTAAAAAAACCGTTTCGGCGAACTTTGCGCATATCCCTTCTTTTACGTGGCAAATTGGTTCAATTGCTGAGAAATATCAGACAATAAAGAAAACAACACCGCCACTAGGAGACAACCATGGCAAATAACAAGCTCATACTTGACTACGTCTACGAGCACGAAATCAACCTGCACGATAGCGTTTACCTGTCCCAGCCCATTGGCGGCGGTCAAACCGTAGACACCACTTGGGGCCAGGCTCTGGACCAAGCACGGCGCATGGCCGCGCACCTCAAGGCCCAAAATCTGCAGCCCGGCGCTCGGGTTGCCATTTTGTCGAAAAACTGCTCCCACTTCATCATGGCTGAACTGGCCATCTGGATGGCAGGCTGCACCACCGTAGCTATTTTCCCCACCGAAACGGCCGAAACTGTGGGCTATGTACTCAACCACAGCGGTGCGAGTTTGCTTTTTGTGGGCAAGCTTGACACCTGGGAGCAGCAGCGCCCCGGCGTGCC
>JBJOLD010000174.1:0-3389 GCA_046045765.1 Pseudomonadota bacterium
CATGCTGCTGGACCACCACCCCGTATTGGCCGAAAAGCATGTGCAGCGCTGGCTGGGCACCAAGGCAGAATACCTAAAAGCCTAAATAGCTCTTACAGGAACGGACCCCATGTCACACCAAGCCAATTACCTGCAGAAAAAAATGTCCGCGACGGACGCCGTGCGCCTTGTGCGCAACGGCGACGCCATCGTGGTGCCCACCGGCGTGGGCGAGCCGCCTGCCTTGTTGACGGCGCTGTCCGAGCAGCGGCGCGACTTCATGGGCGTACGCGTGTCGCAGGTGCTGGGTATGCGCAAATACGGCTACCTGGACCTTGAGACCACGCAACATGTGCGCCACGCGGCGTACTTTTATGGCGGTGGCACGCGGGCCGGTGGGCAGGAGGGCTGGGTGGACTTTGTGCCCAACTATTTCTCCGAGATTCCGGTGCAAATCAGGCGCGGGCAGATACCGGCTGACGTGGTGTTCAGCATGGCCTCCCCCATGGATGCGCATGGCTACTTTTCGCTTAGCCTGGGTGCGGACTACACCCTGGCGGCCATTGCCAAAGCGCGTGCGGTGGTGCTGGAGGTGAACCCCAACGTACCGTTTGCGTTTGGCAACTGCCATGTGCATATCTCGCAAGTGTCGGCGCTGGTGGAAAGCACGGAGGCGGTGATGTCAGTGGGCCTACCTAAGATTGGCCCGGTGCAAGAGGCCATTGGCAAATACGTGGCCGACATGATTGACGATGGCTCCACGCTGCAAATTGGCTACGGCGGCATTCCCGATGCCGTGGTGATGCAGCTCACCGCCAAGCGCGACCTGGGCATCCACACCGAGATGATTGGTGACGGCATCATGACGCTGGTGGAAAGTGGCGCGGTCACCAACCGGCGCAAAAACTACCTGCCCGGCAAGATGGTGGCCACCTTTGCATTGGGCTCGGACAAGCTGTACCGCTTTTTGGACCGCAACCCGGGCATGGAAATTCACCCGGTCGATTTCACCAACGACCCGTATCTGGCCGGGCAAAACGACAACCTGATTGCCATTAACGCCACGCTGCAAATCGACCTGCTGGGCCAGTGCGGCTCCGAGAGCCTGGGCTCCACACCGTATTCCGGCACCGGCGGGCAAAGCGACTTTGTGCGCGCAGCCAACCGATCCAACGGCGGCAAAGCGTTTATCGTGGTGCCGTCTACCGCCAAGAACGACACCATTTCGCGCATCGTGCCGGTGTTGTCACCCGGCACCCATGTCAGCACCAGCAAGAACGACATCAATTACGTGGTGACCGAGTTCGGCGTGGCCCAGTTGCGTGGCAAATCGGCCAAGCAGCGCGCGCAGGAACTCATCGGCATTGCCCACCCCAACTTCCGTGCTGAACTGACCGAGCAAGCCCGGCGCTTGCATTTGCTTTAGGCCTTCATAAGCACTGACCATGACCCTGACCGAACTCAAATACATTGTTGCCGTGGCGCGCGAGCGGCACTTTGGCAAAGCGGCGGACGCTTGCTACGTGTCGCAACCCACCTTGTCGGTGGCGGTAAAAAAGCTCGAAGAAGAGCTGGACGTCAAACTGTTCGAGCGCAGCGCCAACGAGGTGACCGTAACCCCCTTGGGCGAAGAAATCGTGCGCCAGGCGCAGAGTGTGCTGGAGCAGGCTGCCAACATCAAAGACATTGCCAAGCGCGGTAAAGACCCGCTAGCCGGGCCGTTGAAGCTAGGCGTGATTTACACCATCGCCCCGTATTTGCTGCCCGACCTGGTGCGCCAGGTGATTACCAAATCGCCCCAAATGCCGCTGATGTTGCAAGAGAACTTCACTGTCAAGCTGCTGGAAATGCTGCGCACCGGCGAGATTGACTGCGCGATTCTGGCCGAGCCGTTTCCCGACACCGGCCTGGCGGTGGCACCGCTGTACGACGAGCCGTTTTTTGCCGCCGTGCCCACCAGCCACGCGCTGGCCCAGCAAAGCAGCGTGACCACCGAGCAGCTCAAAAACGAAACCATGCTGCTCTTGGGTAACGGCCACTGCTTTCGCGACCACGTGCTGGAGGTGTGCCCCGAGTTTGCGCGTTTTTCCAGCAACGCCGAGGGCATCCGCAAGAGCTTTGAGGGCTCGTCACTGGAAACCATCAAACACATGGTGGCCGCGGGCATGGGCATCACCCTGGTGCCGCGCCTGAGCGTGCCCAAGGACGCGCTGGAGACCAAAAAACGCCGTGGCGATGAACCCTTTGTGAAATACCTGCCGGTGCAAGACGGCAAGGGTGCGCTGCCACCCACGCGCCGCGTGGTGCTGGCCTGGCGGCGCAGCTTTACCCGCTACGGAGCCATCGCCGCGCTGCGCAATGCCATTTATGCCTGTGAGCTGCCGGGGGTGGAGCGGCTGTCCTGACAGGTACCGCAGCCCTGATTTTTAGATCATTTTGGCCGCTAGCCCCCGTGGGATATGCGTAAGCAGCTATAAAAAGTGTAGCAATCTTGAAAACCTCTGCCTCCCAAAAATTCGACCTTTATCTGGATTTGATCCGCTGGAACCGGCCCGCGGGTTGGCTGCTGTTGCTGTGGCCCTCGCTCAGCGCGCTATGGCTGGCCTCCGGTGGATTTCCGGGTTGGCACCTGATCGCCGTGTTCACCCTGGGCACCATCCTCATGCGCAGTGCGGGCTGCTGCGTGAACGACGTGGCCGACCGCGAGTTTGACCGTCATGTGAAACGCACCGCCCAGCGCCCGGTCACACGTGGTGCGGTGTCGGTGAAAGAGGCGCTGGCTTTGGGTGCGGTGCTGGCCGCTCTGGCGTTTTTGTTAGTGTTGACCACCAACCAGGTGGCAGTGGCATGGTCGTTTGCGGCGCTGGCCGTGTCGTTGGTATATCCGTATGCCAAGCGGTTTGTGTCCATGCCACAGGCGGTGTTGGGTGTGGCGTTCAGTTTTGGCATCCCCATGGCGTTTGCGGCGGTGCAGGCGGAGATTCCCGACCAAGCCTGGCTGCTGCTGGTAGGCAATTTGTTCTGGGTGCTGGCTTATGACACCGAATACGCCATGGTGGACCGCGACGACGACCTGCGCATCGGCATGAAAACCTCGGCCATCACGCTGGGCCAATGGGATGTGGCGGCGGTGATGGCGTTCTATGGGCTGCACCTGGCCATCTGGTCGTGGGTGGTGTCACCGGTGCTGGCGGGGTGGGGCTGGTGGTTGGGCGTTGCCGTGGCGGCTGTGCAGGTGCTGTGGCACTGGCGGCTGATCCATACCCGCACCCGCGAAGGGTGTTTTAAAGCCTTTCGCCTGAACCACTGGGTGGGCATGGCGCTTTTTTGCGGCATCGTGGTGGCCTATCGCTAGGGTTCTTGACCCCTGTCATGTTGCGTTCATCCACACACCGCATAATTCGGGGTAA